>NZ_JBGXYA010000029.1:0-23475 GCF_041814905.1 Glaesserella sp.
ATCCGAAAAGGTACAGATAGTTAATGCTTTGGCACCGAATTCTGCAGCAACGCCGTAAATCCCTGCGGCTTCCATTTCAACACCTAAAATACCGTATTTTTCCATCTCATCAAACATAGACGGATCCGGTGTGTAGAAAAGATCGGCGGAGAATAAGTTGCCGACACGAACATTTACGCCTTTTTCTTTTGCCGCTTGAACAGCTGCTGCCGTCATATCAAAATCGGCAATTGCAGCAAAGTCGTGATCTTTAAAACGCATACGGTTGACTTTTGAATCAGTACAAGCACCAACACCGATAACGACTTCACGTAATTTCACGTCTTGGCGAACCGCTCCGCAAGAACCGACGCGAATGATTTTTTGTACGCCATATTCAGTAATCAATTCTTTAGCATAGATTGAGCAAGACGGAATGCCCATACCGTGACCCATTACGGAAATACGGCGACCTTTATAAGTACCGGTAAAACCAAGCATATTACGAACATTAGTGACTTCTTTAACGTCGTCTAAAAAGGTTTCTGCAATATATTTTGCTCGAAGTGGGTCGCCCGGCATTAAAACGACATCGGCAAATGCACCTGCTGGTGCGTTAATATGTGGAGTCATGTTGTTTTCCTCTTTTCTGAATGATGGAATAGCAATTCCAATAATAAACGGAATTACAAGCGGTATTTTTTAGCAATATTTTGCAATAGTAATCACTAATCAAAAAATTTGCAAAATATCACTTGAAACTGACCGCTTGTAGAATCTAGTAGCCTGTTACTTTTTGATCAGTTTGCTGATCAGTTAAGGTGGCAAGTAAATTTGCCAATAGGCTCGAAGCGCCAAAGCGGAAATGGGCGGCATTTACACGTGATTCACCCAAAATTTTAGTAGCTAAAACCAGATATTCAGCGGCTTCCTCTGTCGTTTTTACACCACCGGCCGCTTTAAAGCCTACATGGTCTGCAACATTTAAGTCACGAATTGTTTCTAACATAATACGTGCAGCGGTTAAGGTGGCATTGACCGGCACTTTACCGGTAGACGTTTTAATGAAATTTGCCCCGGCTTTAATTGCAATTTCGCTTGCTTTGCGAATCAGAGCCTCTGTTTTGAGTTCACCTGTTTCAATGATGACTTTTAGCAATACGTTAGCAGTGGCACAAACGGCTTTACATTGTTTAACTAACTCAAAGCCAACTTGTTCATTCCCGTTAATTAAAGCTTTATAAGGGAATACGACATCGACTTCATCGGCACCGTAAGCAACGGCGGCTTTAGTTTCTGCAACTGCAATATCAATATCATCATTACCATGCGGAAAATTAGTGACTGTCGCAATTTTGATTTGTGGCGTGCCTTGTGCTGCCAACGTTTTACGTGCAATCGGAATAAAACGCGGATAAATACAGATTGCAGCCGGCGTGCCAAATTCGGTATTTGCTTGTTGGCAAAGTGAAATGACTTTCTCATCGGTATCATTATCATTGAGTGTGGTTAAGTCCATTAATGACAATGCTTGTCGAGCTACTCGTTTTAAACTCATATAAACTCCTTAAACGATTAGGCAATCGTTTGGCTAGGCTATAAATGACAACACCACAGTTTCCTGTGGTGTCGCTTGTTTGTATTGGGTTCTATATTATAGCACAGCACCGCTGAGACCGATAAATAAGCCTGCGATAGTTGCGCTCATTAAGTTAGAAAGCGAACCTGCTAATACTGCTTTTAGTCCCATTCTTGCGACATCACCGCGACGGTTTGGAGCCATTGCACCTAAACCACCGATTAAAATCGCAATAGAGCTAAAGTTTGCAAAACCACATAGTGCGAAAGTGACGATCGCTTTGGTTTTATCACTTAATACCATTGGTGTTTCAGGTCCTAAATATTTAGCAAATTCTAAGTAACCAACAAATTCATTGATCGCAAGTTTTAAACCAATCATTTGACCAGCAACTTCTGCTTCATTCCATGGTACACCAATTACCCATGCGAGAGGTTTGAATACCCACCCGAAGATTAAGCCTAAACTAAGCTCCGGATAATTAAACCAACCGCCGATACCGCTTAGCATACCGTTAATTAATGCGATTAACGCAACGAATGCGATTAACATTGCACCTACGTTTAATGCAAGTTGCATACCTGCACCGGCACCTGCCGCTGCCGCATCCAGCACATTAGCCGGTTTTTCTAAATCCACATCTTCCAATTCGTCTTTGAATTGTTCTGTTTGCGGCATTAAGATTTTGGCGAATAATAAACCGCCCGGTGCCGCCATAAAGGATGCTGCGATAAGATATGTTAACGGCACGCCCATTCCTGCGTAGCCTGCCATTACTGAACCTGCAATAGACGCTAAACCACCCGCCATAATTGCGAAAAGTTCAGATTCGGTCATTTTGTTGATGTATGGTTTAACGATTAGCGGAGCTTCCGTTTGACCAACAAAGATATTGGCTGCTGCAGACATCGATTCGGATTTAGATGTGCCTAATACGCGTTGTAATCCGCCGCCGATAATTTTGATCACCCATTGCATAATACCTAGATAGTAAAGTAATGAGATCAATGATGAAAAGAATACGATAGTTGGAAGCACTCGGAATGCGAATACGAAGCCACCACCGCCGAAAACTTCGAACATTTTATCACTGACTAAACCGCCAAATAAAAATGAAATACCTTCGTTACCGTAGGATATTACTTTAGCAACACCGTTAGCCGCAGCACCTAAAACATCACGACCGGCAGGAACGAAAAGAATTAACGCACCGATACCGATTTGTAATGCCAATGCGCCAAAAACCGTACGATAATTGATTGCTTTTTTATTTTTAGAAAATAGAAAAGCGATCAACAGCAGTACGAAAATACCTAATAGACCATTGAGAATATCCATTGGAAAAAGCCTCAAATTGTGTGGAAAATATGCTGATTTTTATTTTTTAAAATCAACGGTAGAAATGTTTCGTTACTATACCGATTTTTTTTGTCAAAATCTTCAAATTTTTGTAGTTATCTCAATAATGTGGAAAGCAAAAATAAAAAATTTGATCTATCTCTCACTTTTTTATTCTATTGATTGATTTCGTTTCATGAGAAGTTTATTCTTGGAGTTATTCTTCCTTTTTTGTATAACTTATGGAGTTTCTATGTCAAGATTAACTAAATCACAGATTTTAGCACAATTAAAAAATGGGTTGATAGCATCTTGTCAACCTGTCGATGACGGTCCGATGGATTCTCCGCAAATTGTAGCAGCAATGGCTCAAGCCTCTGTAGTAGGCGGCGCTGTCGGATTGCGTATTGAAGGCATTGATAATCTAAAAGCGGTACGGGCGGTTGTGGATGTACCCATTGTAGGAATCGTGAAACGTGATTTACTGGACAGCCCGGTAAGAATTACACCGTTTTTACAAGATATTGATGATCTTTATCATGCTGGTGCAGATATTATTGCGTTTGACGGAACCAACCGTATTCGTCCGACTCCGATTGAGGATTGTGTTAAACGAATTCAAGAACTTGGTGCTATGTCGATGGCGGATTGCTCCAATTTTGAAGAAGGGATGTATTGCCAGAAATTAGGAGTGGATTTAATTGGAAGTACAATGTCCGGTTATACCGGTGGCGAAATACCTAATGAACCGGATGTTCAATTAGTTCGTGATTTTGTGGCAAATGGCTGTCGGGTGATGGCGGAAGGGCGTTACAATACGCCGGAGCTTGCCGCATTAGCGATTGAAAACGGAGCTTATGCCGTCACAGTCGGTTCGGCATTAACGCGTTTGGAGCATATTGTGAGTTGGTTTGTCAGTGCTATCAAAAATCGTAAAACAGGAGCTTAAAATGACCGCTTGTCTTGCCATTGATGTCGGTGGTACTAAAATCGCTGCGGCATTAGTTATCTTAGACGGAAAAGAAGCTCAAGTGAAGCAACGTATCCAAATTCACACACCGCAAAACCCGAGTGCAGAGGCGTTGGATAATGCTTTGACTGAAGTGTTACAAACCTTTAAAGGACAATTTGATAAGGTTTCGGTCGCATCAACCGGGATTATTCAAAATGGTGTTTTAACCGCACTCAATCCGAAAAATTTAGGAAATCTGGCTTTTTTCCCGTTACAACAAAGTATTGCAAAATATACGGATAAGCCGATTACCTTGCTCAATGACGCACAAGCTGCCGGCTGTGCGGAATTTCTGCGCCAAGATGATATTGAGAATTTTGCCTTTATTACCGTTTCAACCGGTGTGGGAGGCGGAATTATTCTTAACCGTAAATTATTTACCGGTACAAATGGTGTTGCAGGGCATATCGGCCATACTTTAGCGGATCCAAACGGGGAGCTTTGTGGCTGTGGGAGAGTCGGATGTGTAGAAGCTGTCGCAGCTGGACGTGCGATTGCGCGTGAAGCGGCAAAATGGGAAGCCCCATGTGAACCGCCTGAGGTTTTTGAGCGTTTCCGTGCGGGGGATCAGCAAGCGGTTACTTTAGTTGATAAATCTGCAAAAGCGATTGCGCATTTAATTGCGGATCTGAAAATCGGTTTCGATATTCAGCGCATTGCGTTGGGGGGCAGTGTCGGTTTGGCAGAGGGTTATCTGGCGAGAGTACAGCATTTTTTAGCGGAAATGCCGACCATTTACCGTCCTGAAATTGTACCGGCGTATTATGCGCAGGATGCAGGTTTGATTGGTGCCGCATGGTGGGCGGAAAATCAGCAATAACTTGATGAAGCTAACAACAAGCGGTCAGTTTTAAGCAATAATTTGCAAATAAAAAGGCGAGAAATATCTCGCCTTTTCTGTTTTGTCGCAGAGAGTTAACGCCAGGCTTTATATTGATTAATTAAACCATTGGTTGAACTGTCATGGCTCTGAATTGTTTTATTGTTTTCAAGCTCCGGCAGAATACGGTTAGCGAGTTGTTTACCTAACTCAACGCCCCATTGGTCAAAACTATAAATATTAAAAATCACACCTTGGACAAAAATTTTGTGTTCATACATTGCGATCAATGCACCTAAAGTGAACGGTGTGATTTTTTGTACCAAGATCGAATTTGTCGGCTTATTTCCGGTAAATACTTTAAATGGCACGATTTCAGCTACTTCTTCTAGTGTTTTACCCGCTTGTAAAAATTCTTGTTCTACCACTTCCTTCGATTTACCAAATGCTAAGGCTTCTGTTTGGGCAAAGAAGTTAGATAGTAATTTGACATGATGATCAGCTAACGGATTATGTGTTTGTGCCGGCGCAATAAAATCACATGGAATCAGTTTTGTACCTTGATGAATTAATTGGTAGAACGCATGCTGACCGTTTGTTCCCGGTTCGCCCCAAATAATCGGGCCGGTTTGATAATTAACCGGATGACCATTACGTGCCACAAATTTACCGTTCGATTCCATATTTCCTTGTTGAAAATATGCAGCAAAACGGTGCATATATTGGTCGTAAGGGAGAATCGCTTCAGATTCTGCACCTAAGAAATTGTTATTCCAGATTCCGACAAGAGCCAATGTCAGCGGAATATTTTTTTCCGGTGAGCTGTTTAAGAAATGTTTATCCATTGTATGAGCTCCTTCAAGTAGCTGCTCAAAGTTCTCGAAGCCTAAAGAAAGTGCGATAGATAAACCGATTGCGGACCATAACGAGTAACGACCGCCAACCCAATCCCAGAATTCGAACATATTGGCTGTATCGATACCAAATTTTGCAACTTCTTTTGCATTGGTTGAAAGGGCAACAAAGTGTTTTGCTACCGCAGATTCATCTTTTGCGGAAGCCAATAACCATTCGCGTGCAGAAAGAGCATTGGTCATGGTTTCTTGAGTCGTGAAGGTTTTTGATGCAACCAAGAAAAGGGTAGTTTCCGGGTTTGTTTTACGTAATGTTTCGGCAATGTGTGTACCGTCTACATTGGATACAAAGTGCATATTTAAGTGATTTTTATATGGACGTAATGCTTCCGTGACCATATAAGGACCTAAATCCGAGCCTCCGATACCGATATTGACGACATCTGTAATCGCTTTACCGGTGTATCCTTTCCATTCTCCTGAAATAATACGTTCGCAGAAATCTTTCATTTTAGCTAAGACAGCATTCACTTCAGGCATGACATTTTTACCGTCTACTTCAACCGGGGTATTTGAGCGGTTGCGTAATGCGGTGTGTAACACGGCACGATTTTCGGTGCGGTTGATTTTGTGACCGGCAAACATCGCTTGAGTTGCCGATTTAACATGGCATTCCTCTGCAAGTTGACGAAGAAGAGATAACGTATGTTCGTTGATCGCATTTTTAGAAAAATCGACTAAGATTTGATTTTCAAAATGTAGCGAATATTTATCAAAACGGGCCGGATCTTCACTAAACAATTGCGGAATACTCAATTTTTCCGCTTTATGTTGTTCTAAAGCATTCCAAGCAAAAGTTTGGGTTGGGTTAATTTTTTGCATTTAACTTAATCCTCATATCAAAAATAAAAAATCGGTTAATCAGCAGATTGCTGATCTTTGCTCAGGGTATCTAAACGTTTCTCTAGCTCGTTTAATTTTTCACGAGTACGAAGTAAGACCTGAGATTGCACATCGAATTCTTCACGTGTTACAACATCTAATTTAGCAAGTTGTGCTTGTAGGATTTGCTTAAATTTTTCTTCGAGATCATTGCCTACATTTTTTAAACTTTGTGGGAGTGCATTGTGGAGCTGTTGAGCGATAGACTCTAGATTTTTTGGATTGAACATATTATTCCCCTTTACGAAATAGGACCACAATTCTAAAGAATTTTATAGGAGATAAAAAGTAAAGAATGGGAAATTAGGCTAAATAAAGTAAATAAGAGGGAAAATGGCTGGGGTACTAGGATTCGAACCTAGGAATGCTGGGATCAAAACCCAGTGCCTTACCGCTTGGCGATACCCCAAAAGCAAAAAACTAACCTGAAAGTTAGTTCTGAATAATTTGAAATAAGTGGCTGGAGTACTAGGATTCGAACCTAGGAATGCTGGGATCAAAACCCAGTGCCTTACCGCTTGGCGATACTCCAGTCGTTTTATTTGCAAGCTTCAAATGGTGCGGGACGAGGGACTTGAACCCACACACCTCTCGGCGCCAGAACCTAAATCTGGTGCGTCTACCAATTTCGCCAGTCCCGCAATGGTGGCTACAGCGAGATTCGAACTTGCGACCCCAACATTATGAGTGTTGTGCTCTAACCAGCTGAGCTATGTAGCCATTGCGTTTACCATATCGGCTTTGCGGGGCGTATTATGCTGATTTAGCTTTACCGCGTCAAATCTTTTTTTCCAAAAAATATAAAAAATCTGCTATTTGCCTAGAGTTTCGGCAAATTGATATAAAAAACAACGTATTTTAATATAAAACGTTTATTTTATAACAAGTTACGTAATATTATTTATTATTTTCCATTTCAGATTTTAACTCCAAAAGTGTGCATTTAATGTCCGGCATAACCCCCTCCCAGAGTTGAAATGCATAGCCGGCTTGTCCGACTAGCATCCCCAGTCCGTCCTGACAATGTATAGCTCCTTGAGTTCGAGCGTAGTTTAAAAAAGGTGTTTGCATGTTCATCGCATATTGCATATCGTAAATGTTTGCCGAACGCAATAATTTTGATGGTAATTCAACATATTTTCCTTGTAGACCGAGCGATGTTGCATTAATAATTAAATCAAAGGATTGAGTGATAAGTTCATTTATACAAGCGGTCTGAATTGGGCCGAATTTTGCAAATTTTTCGGCTAAATTGACAGCCTTTTCCAAAGTCCGGTTATAAATTGTAATATGTTGCTCTGCTTTCAGTAATGGATAGAGTACGCCTTTAGTTGCACCTCCTGCACCGAGAATTAATATTTTTTGACCTGTATTCAACCAGCCTAAACGTTTTAAATCGGCAACTAAACCGGCGCCGTCCGTATTATCTGCATACAATCTGCCATCTTCCAAACGCTTTAAGGTATTACAGGCTTCAGCTTGTAGACAACCTTCGCTGTATTCATCCGCAAGTGCGAAAGCCCGTTCTTTAAAGGGCGCGGTGATATTGGCTCCGCTTGCACCATCTGCAAAAAATTGTAATAGCTGGGTTTCAAATTTGATTTCATCACCGAGTTTTGCAACATAAGCGAGTTCTCTTCCGGTCTGTTTGGCAAAGAGCTGATGAATACGTGGCGATTTGCTTTGGGCGATTGGATTCCCCCATACAGCATACTGATTCATAAATTATCCTTGTCTAAAAATATGTTGGGTAAAAATATCGCGAATTTCAGACGGGTTCGCTTTCCCGCCTGTCGGCATGTCTAATACCGGAAAATTGCTGCCAAATTGCGTTAAAACCTCTGCCGCCGAGCGACAAGGCGGTGAATCAGTAAGATTCGCACTGGTTGATGTAAGTGCGAATCCGCAGGCGTTACATAATTCAACAACAGCCGGTACTTGGCATAAGCGTAATGCAATGGTGCTAAATTGACCGGTTAAATAGCGAGGTAAGCTAGGTTTTGCCGGCATTATCCAAGTAATGGTTTTTTCATTTACCTGTAGAAATCGTTGCCACTCGGTTTCGCTTAATTTAGATTCGTCGATATAAGGTAACAGCAGTTCGAGAGTCGGAGCGATTAAAATCAATCCTTTTTCTTCGGGGCGTTTTTTTAATACTAATAATTTACGAACAGCTTGCTCGCTGTTCGGATTGCAACCTAAACCGAAAACCGCTTCGGTCGGGTAGGCTATAACTTGGTTTTGCTGTAATTTTTCAACAAGTTGGTTAAAGGAATACATTATTCTGAGTCACTGAAAAGATGATGGCACTGTTTATTAGCACAAAGATAAACGATTTTGCCGCGTTGTTTTTTGATTGTAGCAAGTTTTCCACCACATTGTGGACATTGTTTGATAACAGGTTTAGCCGGTAAGATAAATTTACACTCGGGAAAACCGCTACAACCATAAAAATGTTTCCCTGAGCGTCCAATTCTTTCGACTAGTTTATGTTTTTTGCAGACCGGACAATCGAATTCCGGCTCGATTTTGTTCTCTTCGTGTACGATAAAATGGCATTCAGGGTAGTTACTACAGCCGATAAATATACCAAAGTGACCTTGTTTTAATTGTAAAAGAGAGTGGCATTCAGGACAAAGCTCATTTAAGGTTTTGATAACATGGCTGGCTTGCTGCAATGGTTTCAGATAGTCACACTGTGGGTAGTTAGTGCAACCTAAAAATAGCCCTTGTTTCCCTCGTTTTAATTGTAATGGAGCATTACATTGCGGGCAAAGTTCGGTATGTTTGGTTGATTCAAATAGGCTCATTGAGTAACTCAAATTCAATCACAAAAAAGTCATCGTCGTTTGGATAGATTTCTTTTATTACCTGCTTTAATCGGGGTAGTGTCATATTTTCTTGCTTCGCATGCGTTTCATTTAACTGTTCAAACTGCACCGGAGTTACTGTCAGCACTCTGATTTTGGCAAATAATCGATTGGTTTCAAGAGTAAAAACTTCGAGTTTTTGCTGTGGTTGAAAGTAGGATTCTGACTGATCCCGAATAGTGATAGTCTTTTTTCCATTGACAATATCCGCTTCAAAACGGCTAAAAAAGGTAATTTTATTCATCATAATAATCTAAATTCAGCAAATGAGAAAAATGTTCCGTATAAAATCCATGACTTGCCATAAAACGCCACATTTTTTGTTTGGCTTTGATATCTAATGTCGGAGGGCATTTTTTTTCAAATAATCGTTCGGCAAGCTCAAACCAGTCAATTTCACTATTACTGAGTTGTTGTGAAATCAGCCATTCACTAACGCCTTTTTGCTGAAGTTCTTGTTTCAGGCGGCGAGGTCCGTATCCTTGTTGAGCGCGATAGCGAATAAACATTTCGCAAAAACGTTCATCACTTTGCCAGTGGTTCGCTTGTGCCTGTTCGATGGCTTGCTCGATTTCGTCGGCACTATATGCTTTTTGTTTAAGTTTTTGTCGGAGTTCAAATTCGCTGTAGTCTCGCTTAGAAAGCAAGTAAATCAGGTAACTGATGGCGGAATGTTTCGGCGTAGACATAGAGATAATGAAAATGCGGTGTAGTTATAAACCGCATTTTCCCTTAATTAAAAATTAAAATTCTTCTTCGTTAAATTCTTCATCGTCTGAATTAACTACCTCGTTATGTTGTGATGAATCGGATAGTAAGGCACGAATATCTTGTTCTATTTTTTCGGCAATCACCGGATTTTCTTTTAACCATGCGACGGCATTATTTTTACCTTGACCTATTTTAGTACCTTCATAAGAGAACCATGCACCGGATTTTTGGATAAATCCGTGGGCTTCTGCCAAAATCAGTAATTCGCTCATACGGGAAATACCTTCTCCGTACATGATGTCGAACTGTACTTCACGGAAAGGCGGCGCAACTTTATTTTTCACTACTTTGACTTTGGTTTCGCTGCCTTTGATTTCATCGCCTTCTTTTACTACACCACAACGACGAATATCTAAACGAACGGAAGCATAGAATTTGAGGGCGTTACCGCCGGTTGTAGTTTCCGGATTACCGAACATCACGCCGATCTTCATCCGAATTTGGTTGATGAATACAACTAAACAATTAGTGTTTTTAATATTTGCAGTGAGTTTACGCAATGCTTGTGACATTAAGCGAGCCTGCAAACCCATATGAGAGTCACCCATTTCACCTTCAATTTCCGCTTTCGGAGTGAGGGCCGCAACGGAGTCAACAATAATCACATCCACTGCGCCGGAACGCACCAAGGCATCACAAATTTCAAGAGCCTGTTCACCGTTATCCGGCTGAGAAATTAATAATTCATCGGTATTTACGCCTAATTTTTTCGCATAGACCGGATCTAAAGCGTGTTCCGCATCGATAAAGGCACAAGTTTTACCATTCTTTTGAGCTTGAGCAATAACGGAAAGTGTTAGTGTGGTTTTACCTGAAGATTCTGGTCCAAAAATTTCAACAATACGTCCCATAGGTAAGCCACCAATACCCAATGCTAAGTCTAAACCGATAGAACCGGTTGAAACTGCTTCAATATCAAGCTGTTGAGTATCGCCTAATTTCATAATCGAGCCTTTACCGAACTGTTTTTCAATTTGGGCAAGGGCTGCGGCTAGCGCTTTTTCTTTACTTTCCGGGTCTTGTTGTTTGGTTACGCTGTTTTTGGCATTCTTTTTGTTGTCAGACATGGTACTTTCCTTTTATTGATCTGTGTTACTTGTTCGGTCATGACCTTTGGGTCAAATTACTGTAAATTATTATACTGTTTGCCTATACAGTTTCAAGTGATTTTTTCTGATTTTTCGATCGAAATCGCAAAATTATCGCAAAATCAGACCGCTTGTAACCGGTATTGTTCTTGTTTCATCAAAGGGGTTTAGTGCGTTAATCATCATAACCTGTTCATAATCAAGCAGATTTTCGGCTCGAATTTCGGTTAATATCACCTTGTTTTGTTGAATGAGTTTGCTTAGCTGCGTACCTTTCAGCAGATATTTATCGGAGCTATACCATGTTCCTTGTTTTAGGAAGAGCAGATTGCCGATGGTACAATCACTCACGAATCCGTTATTGATAATAATAATTTCATCGGTATCAGGCATCGCAGATTTTAAGCTTTCCAATTTGCGGCGATCACTGTATTTAAACCGGTAATCAAAATGGTTGGTATAAACGGTTTGTAAGCGGCGGATGGTTTTGGGTGAATAATGATAGAAACGGATATTATATTCATTAGAATTATATTCCACTTTACAACGTATTAATCCATTTGAAATAGGATTTTCTCTTTTTAAAATATCTTCTAAATTAAATTTAGACTCGGAATTCAAATAATATTTGAATGCGTAATTAATCCGTTCTTGGTGAAATTCAATATTTTGAAATTGGCAATCAATAACGGCAATTGTTTCAAATAAGGGATATCGGAACATATACTTTCTCTAATATTTCATTATATTCGTCTTGTAATTGACTTAATGCGGTAATACCTCCACCGCTACGGAAAATAAATTGATTTCCTTGTTGTTCAATATAGCGAATAGCAACGGCACTTTCTAATTTTTCACCGTCAAAATAGCCAAAAACACCGGTGTAGTAGCCACGTTTTTGTTGCTCTGTTTGTTGAATAATCGCAACGGTTTTAGTTTTTGGCGCTCCACTAATCGAACCGGCAGGCAGCAATTTTGCTAAGATTGTGCCGATTTTTGCCTGCCAATTTTCTTTTAGTCGACCTCGAATTTCGGAGCTGGTTTGATAAATTGCACCGCGATGCGTTTCTAATTTTTCAATATAACGGTATTTAGAAACTTCTATCCGTTCTGCAACAAGAGATAAATCGTTACGAATTAAATCAACAATCGTGTTATGTTCGGTAAATTCTTTTTCTGAATCGAATAGTTTTTTTTCTGCATTATCTTCCGCAGCATTAATCGTGCCTTTCATCGGGTAAGAATAAATAATATTATTTTTAATACGGATAAAACATTCCGGTGAAAAACAGACAAATTGATTGTCTAATAATAATTTGTATTTTGCCCGACTGGCGATATAAATTTCTTCTAAACTATAATTGGATTTGATTGGTGTCGGATAAGATAAATTTAATAAATAGCTATTACCTGCCTGAATTTCTGCTTTAACCGATTCAAATCCTTTTTTATAGCGGTTGAAATCAAGGGGGGTAAGCTGAAATTCAAAGGGTTTTTCGACAGTTTCTAAGGTTATCGTATTACGATAGCCTAAAAGATCAAAGGTAATTCCCTGATTTAACGTCTCCGAAATCGGTAAAATTAGCGGTTTTTGCTGTTCAAAATCGATTAAAAAGAAAAAAGGTTGGCGCTCGCATCCAAGCTGATTCGCGGTTTGAATAAAATGCTGCATATAATATCGTTAATTCGGCACGGCTATCGTCTAAAACTATTATAGCGCTTTTTGTAAGCGGAAGCAGTTTCAAAATACAAGCGGTCGTTTTGGGTCAATTTTTTGCAAAAAAAGACAGAAAGCAGACCGCTTGTATCGTTATTATTGGCTTAATGTTTTTTGCCACGTATTTAACCAACCTTTAACCGTATTGGTTTCCGGTTGTGCGATGTTTAAAACGGGATAGCTTGGCAGCGTTTTAAACGCCGGATCCGACGCTGTACTCACTACCGGTTTCATCACATTATGATAAGAAATCACTTGTTGTGCTTCAGGTTGTAATAAAAACGCTAAGAATTGTTTTGCCAGCGCAGGCTGTTTGCTGTATTTGCTGATCGCGGCAACTTCAATTTGCATTAAGTGACCTTCGCTAAAACGGGCGGCGACATATTTGTCGGTTTTATCGTGCCATTGGTGATAAAGCGGTGAAGTGGTATAGCTTAACACGAGATCCGCTTCCCCTTTAAGAAATGCGCCGTAAGTCTCTGACCAACCTTTGCCGACGGTGACGGTGTGTTTGGCGAGGGTTTCCCACGCTTGTTCCACGTGATCTCCATAAACGGTATTCATCCAAAACAGAAAACCGCGTCCGACCGTGCTGGTGCGCGGATCTTGATAGATGATTTTTAAATCTTGGCGTTCAACCAAGGCTTTTAAACTTTTTGGCGGGTCGGTGAGCTTTTCTTTGTTATAAATAAAAGCATATTCGCCGAAATCATAAGGTAAAAAGCGGTGATTTTGCCATTTTGGCGTCAGCTCAATGGAATCCGTATTCAGTTCATGCGGTATAAACAATCCTGATTTTTCTGCTTCAGGCAAGACAAAATTATCAATACCGAGCATGACATCCGCTTTGGTCTTTGCGCCTTCCAAGCGGATACGGTTGAACATCGTGACGCCATCTTCAAACGGCATAAATTTTAGATCGCAGCCACATTGCTTTTCAAACAGAGGTTCAAGCTGTGATGCAGGTCCCCAATCAGAGGCGAAAGAATCATAGGTATAAACCGTTAAGGTGGATTGTTGTGCAACGGCGGTTACGGCAATGGTAAACGTGGAAAGTGCAAAAACAGTGGTCGGTTTCATTGGATATCTCCTTCTAAAATGGAAATTAGTCGGAGGATCTAAAACAGAGGAAGAAAATCCTGTCTCAAATCCCTACGCTGATATTAATCAGATCAGGTTCTATGGGTATCTCTCAGCTTTGTTACACAAAGCACCCCAATGAGAACGAATGCATTCTACTATAATCATCTTGAAAAATCGCTTAAAATATCGCAATACATAGTTTGGCGTAACAAGCGGTGCGTTTTCGCCACTATTTTGCAAATGTTGGTATCACATAAGGATTCACTTTGAACGAACTGATTTTGACCTTAGAACCTCAAGACAATGCGCGCTTGCAATCTTTTTGCGGCACTTTTGATGAAAACCTCGCTTTAATTGAAAAAAGTTTCGGTGTGGTGATTGCGCGTAATGCTTTTACTTTGACTCTCCAAGCCGCCGAAGAAAATCACTATTCCGCTAAGTTACTGCAAAATACCGCCAAACTTCTGCAACAACTGTACAACGAAACCGCACCGATTAAAGGCAAAGTCAAAGAACTGGATTTGGAAGACGTGCATTTAGCAATTCAGGAAAGTCGAATGTTATTGCAAGAACAGTGGCAACCGTCGGGTCATGAAATTGCGATAAAAACCAAACGCGGAGTGATTAAACCGCGCGGCGAGCATCAGCAGGCTTATCTGCGTAATATTTTAAGCCATGATATCAGTTTTGGTATTGGTCCGGCAGGTACCGGGAAAACCTTTTTAGCAGTGGCGGCAGCGGTGGAATCATTGGAACGCCAAGAAATTCGTCGGATTTTATTAACCCGCCCCGCGGTGGAGGCAGGGGAGAAACTGGGCTTTTTACCGGGAGACCTTGGTCAGAAAATAGAGCCTTATTTGCGTCCGTTGTACGATGCACTGTTTGAAATGCTTGGTTTTGAACGCGCGCAAAAACTGATGGAGCGCAATGTGATTGAAATTGCACCTCTTGCCTATATGCGTGGTCGGACGTTAAATGATGCATTTATCATTCTCGATGAGAGCCAAAATACCACAATCGAACAAATGAAAATGTTTTTAACCCGAATCGGCTTCAACTCGAAAGCGGTGATCACCGGTGATATCACTCAAGTTGATTTGCCGCGTAGCCAAAAATCGGGTTTAAAACATGCGATTGAAGTGCTGGGTAAGGTGACGGATTTGAGCTTTAATTACTTTGACAGCCACGATATAGTGCGTCATCCTGTCGTTGCGAAGATCGTTCAGGCTTATGATGCATGGGAAACCGAGGACGAACTACGCCGTGAACAGCGTCGTTTAGAAAAGTTGGCGTTAGAGCAACAAAAAATTTTAGAACAGGCGGAGCAATTATGAGTAGAGTAGTAAAAGTCGGCATTGCAGGGTTTGGATATTCAAGTAAAGTGTTTCATTTGCCTTTTTTGGCAAATGATCCGCGTTTTGAAATTGTGAAAGTTTATGAGCGTTCAACCAGTCATGCTCTTGAATTTTTGCCACAGGTTGAAATCGTAAGAGAATTCGCTCAACTCCTGACGGATGAGATTGAATTGGTGATTATTACCACGCCGAACCAAACTCATTATGAGATGGCTAAACAAGCGATGCAGGCGGGGAAAAATGTGCTGGTAGAAAAGCCGTTAGTTGTAACTTCCGCAGAGGCAAAAGCGTTGGCAGAATTAGCAAAACAGCAAAATGTGGTCTTGTCGGTTTATCAAAACCGCCGTTGGGATAATGCGGTTCTCACGGCTAAACAGATTTTAGATCAAGGTTTGATCGGTGAGCCGGTGGATTGTGAAATCCGTTTTGACCGTTATGCCAAAGGTAAAAACGCCAAAGCGTGGAAAGAAACGGGAGAACGGGGTACAGGGTTGGTGTATGATTTAGGCGTACATTTGATTGATGCCAGTCTACATTTGTTCGGTAAACCGAGCGAAATTTTTGCCGATATCCGCTATCAACATGAAGGCGCATTGAGCGATGATAATTTCACCATCCATCTCTATTATCCGTCAGGGCTGAAAGTTGCTCTTTATGCCACTAAATATGCGCGGGAAATCGGGCGTTATTTCACTTTACACGGCAAATTAGGTTCTTATGTGAAGCAACATTTCGATCCGCAAGAGTTTCGGTTAACTCAAGGTATTGTACCGCAAGGCGATTGGTATAAAGAGTCGGAACAAGACTGGGGGATTTTACATACTGAAATAGACGGTGAAGTGGTCCGCAAACCGTTAGAAAGCGCAGCGGGAAGCTATCAGGATCTCTACACGAATCTTTATCAGGCGATTGTCGAGCAACAACCGCTGAACGTTACCGCAGAGCAGGCGGCAGACGTGTTGATGTTAATCGAAAAAGCCTTTGAAAGTGCACAAACGGGTAAGAAGCTGAAATGTTAACCCGACAAGCGGTCGGTTTGAGGCGATAATTTGCAAATCGTCCAATATCACCCTTTCAATTTATACAAGGTCAAATGCCCGCTGAAAAAGGCTCCGGTATCAATATAAACACGGTTAGCGACCGTCTTTATTTCTTTGAGCGGAGTGTGCCCGAAAATAAACAGCAGGGCTCCATCAATACCAGCTTGATCATTGGATAAGAGGCGATCGCGATTCCAAATCACTTTTTCCGAATCAATTTCTTTGTCAAAATCATAGTGATTGCTAGGGTAGTCTGCATGAGCAATCACGACTTTTTCGCCTTCCAAATCCAATTCAATAATCAGTGGTAATATTTGATACTGATGAAATAGTTTTTTCGCTTCTTGCCGCTCAGCTTCAGATAACTCCGCGAACCAAACGCCGCCGTTTATCGCCCAATTTAAAAATTCACCGCGCTCTTTATTTAATGCGTCAATGGCCATTTGTTCGTGATTACCGCGAACGGCTTTAAACCAGGGTTGCTCAATTAATTTCAAACACGCCAAACTATTTTCACCGCGGTCGATTAAATCACCGACGGACAGTAGAAGATCGGTATTCGGATTGAAACCGACTTCTTTTAATCGTCGTTGCAGTAGCCGATAGCAGCCGTGCAAGTCACCGATAACATAAATATGAGCGTAATGTGAACCGTCAATTCGTTGGTAAAGCTGAGCCATAACATTCCCTCAAATCAAGCCGATAAGAATGGAGAACAAGCGGTCGTTTTGGGCGATTATTTTGCAAATTACAGCGCTTTTAACACATTCACCATTTCAATAGCACCTAACGCACATTCAGAGCCTTTATTGCCTGCTTTTGTGCCTGCACGTTCGATTGCTTGTTCGATATTTTCAGTGGTTAATACGCCAAAAATAACCGGAACACCAGTTTGTAAGCTCACTGCACCAATGCCTTTTGCTGCTTCGTTACAAACGTAATCATAGTGCGTAGTTGAGCCACGGATTACTGTACCTAAGCAGATGACTGCATCATACTTACCGCTTTCCGCCATTTTTTTCGCCAACAACGGAATTTCAAACGCCCCCGGCACCCAAGCGGTATCAATATCGCTTTCGCTTGCACCGTGGCGAACGAGGGTGTCAATCGCACCGCTTAACAGTTTATCGTTGATAAAATCGTTAAATCTCGCACACACAATGCCGAATTTTAACCCTGTTGCCACTAAATTACCTGTAATAATTGCCATTTTTGCTTTTCCTTCTTGTTAAATAAATTGATATTCCCCCTCTTTAGCAAAGAGGGGGCTAGGGGGAGATTTTTTAAAAGTTAAACAGATGTCTCATTTTGACTTGTTTAACTTTAAGGTATTCCAAATCGTGTTTATTCGGCTCAACCATAATCGGCTCTCGTGCCACGATATTTAAGCCGACTTGCTGTAAGCCTTCGATTTTCGCTGGATTATTGGTCAGCAAGCGGATAGTTTTCACCCCTAAACTGCGAAATATCTGTGCGCCGATATGGTATTCACGCTCATCTTCACCAAAGCCAAGGGCTAAATTTGCCTCAACAGTATCCATTCCTTTATCTTGCAATTCATAAGCACGCAGTTTGTTGATTAAGCCAATGCCTCGCCCTTCTTGACGTAAATAGAGCAACACGCCTCTGCCTTCTTGCTCAATTTGGCTCATTGCGGCGGCAAATTGCTGACCGCAGTCGCAACGCTGTGAACCAAAGGCATCGCCGGTTAAACATTCAGAGTGAATACGGCATAGCACCTCTTCACCGTTACCAATATCCCCTTTCACTAACGCAACGTGTTCTTTCCCTGTGATTTTTTCAATGAAACTATGAGCGGTAAACTCGCCGTATTTGGTCGGCATTTTGACGACGGAAATTTGCTCAATTAAACAATCTTTTGCTCGGCGATATTCTTGTAACTGGGCAATTGTGATAAACGGCATATTGTGTTGAGTGGCAAAGGCTTGTAGTTCAGGCATTTTCATCATTGTGCCGTCATCCGCCATAATTTCACAACACAGCCCTGCGTGTTTAAGCCCTGCTAAACGAGCTAGATCCACCGTTGCTTCCGTGTGTCCGTTACGCATCAACACACCACCATCTTTCGCAAGCAGTGGGAACATATGCCCAGGGCGACGGAAATCACTTGGTTTAGCGTTGTCGTTCACCACTTTAAGTGCTGTAAGCGAACGCTCAAAAGCCGAAATGCCTGTGCCGGTATCAATATGATCGATAGCAACGGTAAAGGCAGTTTCGTGGTTGTCGGTGTTGTACGAAACCATCTGCGGTAGGTCGAGCTTTTTGGCAATCGCCGTTGAAATCGGCATACAAATCAAGCCCTTACCATAAGTTGCCATAAAGTTGATATTTTCAGGGGTGGCAAATTCCGCCGCACAGATAAAATCCCCTTCGTTTTCTCTGTCTTCGTCATCGCTGACGATAATAATTTTGCCTTGGCGTAATGCGTCTAAGGCTTGTTCTACGCTTGAAAATTGAAACATTTGCTTTCCTTTTCTTTAAATCTGACCGCTTGTTATGGACGCCAAGCGTGGCATCCCTACTTTAAATTCACTTTCCTTTTTGATAATTCCCCCCCTTTGAAAAAGGGGGGCTAGGGGGGATTTAAAACCCCACTCGCTTTAAAAATTCTTCGGTGACATTGCTCTGTGGTTCACTCTGTTTCGGCGACAACAATTTTTCCACATATTTTCCAATCACATCATTCTCTAAATTCACGATACTGCCGACCTTTTTTGTGCCTAAATTCGTTTCACTTAAAGTATGTGGAATAATCGACACACGGAAGCTGTTTTCATCACAATCGACCACCGTCAGGCTTATTCCGTCAATTGTAATTGAGCCTTTTTCAATGATGTAACGCATCAGCTTTGCCGTGGTTTTAATCTGATACCAGATCGAATTATTCGCAGGGGTAATGCTGACAATTTCCCCTGTGCCATCAATATGCCCCGACACAATATGTCCGCCGAAACGTCCGTTTGCCGCCATTGCACGTTCAAGATTAACGGGGCTGTTCGGCTGTAATTCGCCTAATGATGTACGGGCTAAAGTTTCCGACATTACATCTGCGGAAAAATGGTTTGCGCCAAATTCGGTCACGGTTAAACAGACACCATTGACCGCAATGCTGTCGCCTAAGTGCATATCCGCAAAAATTTTGCTTCCCGTAATGGTTAAAACGGCAAATTCCCCTTGTTTGTGGATTTTGGCGACTTTGCCGACTTCTTCAATAATGCCTGTGAACATAAATTTTCCTTTCTAATATGTTCCCCTCTTTAGAAAAGAGGGGGAGCAATTTCATAATCAATCAACAGATCTTCGCCGATTTGGCTGATCTTTGCATTTTTCAATTGCACTGCATTTGCCAACACGCCGATCCCTTCACCACCGATTGGCGTTTTGGCGGTAACACCGCCGACTAATTTCGGGGCGATATAGCAATGCACACGGTTTACAATACCGGCGTTTAACGCACTGAAATTTAAACTCGAACCGCCTTCCAACAATAGGCTGTCAATTCCTTGTTCGCCGAGTTTTTGCAAAAGATCGGCTAAATTTACCCGGCTGTTATCCGCGGAAGTAACGAGAATTTCTACGCCAAGCTGTTGATAAAACTGATGTTTTTGTTCATCCGTATTCAGCGTTGCAATTATCGTGCGATAGGTTTTGGCAGTTTGGACTAATTGGCAATCTAATGGCGTACGCAACCGGCTATCGCACACAATCCGCACTGGCTGTTTGGCATTCGGCATACGGCTATTGAGCATTGGGTTGTCCGCCAACACTGTATCCACCCCAACCATAATCGCACTGTATTGATGTCGGGTGCATTGCACATTGGCTCTGGCTTGCTCCCCCGTAATCCATTTGGACTCGCCGGTTGCGGTGGCAATTTTACCGTCTGCGGTCATCGCATATTTCATCAACACATAAGGGCGTTTGGTTTGAATATAGTGAAAGAAAATCGGATTTAACGCATCACATTCGGCTTTCATTACATTTTCAATCACTTCAATCCCCGCTTGGCGAAGTTGTGCGACGCCTTTGCCTGCCACAAGGGGATTGGGGTCACTTGAGCCGATAACGACGGTTTTAATCCCTCGTTCAATCAGCAAATCAGAACAAGGCGGTGTGCGCCCGTGGTGACAGCAAGGCTCAAGGGTGACGTAAGCCGTTGCGCCACTTAAATCTTCCTGACAATGTAAAATCGCATTGCGTTCAGCGTGCCATTCGCCATAGCGTTGGTGATAGCCTTCCGCAACAATGTTGCCGTCCTTGACAATCACACAACCGACCAATGGATTAGGATTTGTCCAGCCACGACCAAGTTCAGCCAGTTCAATGGCTCGAGCCATAAAAATAGAGTGTGTCATTTGGGGTTTTAAAGTTAGGGGCAGGATAGAAACATCCCCTTGGAAAAAGGGGGAAACATAATAGAAAACGCCTTGAAATCTGACGATCTCAAGGCGTTAAAAGCATAAGAAAAGCACTCGAACAGTGTTCGAGTGTAGATATTCCAGCTCTTCTTCCATCCAGACTATCACTGTCGGTACCGGAATTTCACCAGTTCCTGCGTCGGTTCTCACCTCTGCTCGCGGACTTTACCGCCGATCGGGAATTTCACCCTGCCCTGAAGATTAAAAATTGTTGTGGATTCTGCTCTTATTTTTAGAAAGTGTCAAGTTACAACTTTTTAACAAACAAAAAATGCCTGAGTAACCTTCAAGCGTTTTTTGATATGTTATTGGCTATTTCAAGTTGTCAGGTTGGTTGATAAAATCCTGATTGACTTCGATTTTGGCTCTTTCTCTTAGATCTTTGAGTAAATTATTGAGTAGTACCACACGATCTGCCTGAACAAACTGTGCCGCGAACGGTTTAAATCCTTCTAAATCACCGTCAGTGACTTTGATGAGTTCAATAATCACAATATTGCCGTTACCGTCTTCTGCGACTTGGTAAGTCGCTTGATTTTCAATGGGTTTCGGCATAGCAAAAATGGTTTGCGCTAACTGCGGCTGTTGTAATTGCGCTTGTGCAAACATCAATTCTTCAGGTTGTCCGAAGGTAACTTCTGCGCTATCCCCATTTTTCAGCGCTTTCACTTTTTCTTCCGCTTTAGCGGCTAAAGCTTTTTCAGCTTTAGCATACTTTACGATCTGTTCTACAGCTGTTTTGGCTTCATCAAAGGTTTGATTGCTCTGAGCTTGATAGTTACTTACTCGAACAAATATCGAACTAGGATGTGTACTGTCGCCGATTTCGATAGCTTCAGAATTTTGCCCGTTTTGTGCAATATCACTGTTAAATAATACTCTTAACACTTTTTCATGATTGAGTACGGACGGTACATTATTGCGAGTAAACTGTTCGGTTTTTTGTACACTGACACCGGCAGCTTGTGCTACAGAGTCTAATGAGCCACTGTCTTCAAAAGCTCTATTTGCCATTTCTCGAGTAATTCTGGAATATTCTGTCAAAACGAGTTCGTTACGAATTGTTTCAGTAATTTGAGCTTTAAGCTGTTCTACCGGGATAGTTTGCCCTGCATTACGTTCTAATACTTTGACTATGTGATAAGCACCGTCTACGTTAAGCGGTTTACTGATTTCGCCTATCGCGAGAGCATTTGCTGCATCTTCAAAGGCTTTTGGAAACACGCCGGCTTTTGCCCAACCTAAATCACCACCTCGGTTTGCAGAAATTTTATCGAGGGATTTTTCTTTTGCGATTATCGCAAAATCCGCACCGTTTTTTAACTCTTGTTCAATCGCATTAGCATCTGCCTGACTAGCAACTTGAATATGTGCAATACGAGCTTCACCTTGAGTGACATATTTCGCTTTATTGGTTTGGTAGTAAGTGTTGATTTGTTCATCGGTAACTTGGATATTTTTACCAAGTTCTTGCGGTGTAACCACTACATAGTCAACAATCAGTTTTTCCGGATTGATAAAGTCACTTTTGTGTTCATTATAGTAATTTTGTAATTCTGCTTCTGTCGTAGTTTGATTAACAAATTCTTCTGAAATCGGATAGTTTGCTAAACGTACTTGGCGGTTTTGTAATAACAATTTAGCTAATAATGCCTGTTGTGCCGGTACAACAAAATCAGTGGACACAATTCCTTCTTGGATCTGTGAAAACAGCATACCTTCATAAACAATAGAAGCATAACCATCAGGTGTCAAACCTCTATTACGTAGAGTTTGTTGATAAAGTGTATTATCGAATTTACCGTCTTTTTGGAAGAATGAGCTGTTGACAATTTCAGATTTAATTTGATCTGCACTGATGCCTAAATTGAGGTTTTTGGCATATTGACGTAATAACTCATCATTAATGAGTTGATTTAATACGGAGTCTTGAAACTGCTTAGCGTACTCTGGGTTATCCAGTAGATCCCAAAAACGTTCACCAAGTTCAGCATTCAACACATTTTGTTGACGGCTTTTTTGAGCATTAAACACTTGTTGTGAAATTTCTTCACCGTTAACCTTTACGGCAGAGGTATCGTTACTCATTAAACCGGTACCGATACCGCCTAATACAAAAGAGATAGAAACAAGGGCGAAAATAATTTTAAAAACAAGCCCATTTGATTTCTCATGCATTTTTTCAATCATTATATTGTTCCTGATTTATGACAAAATTTTGCCGATTATACTGGAAAGCGCTTAATTCTCAAATTTGAAATTTCAGTCGTTTTATCAATTTTTTTGATCAGCTCAGAGCAGTGAATACGCTATCTAAACTTTGCATTTAAGTCTAAAATTTGATTTAATTCGCATCTCATGCTTAATGGAATTTAATTTCATTTTTTTCGACTCTATATAGGATACCGTATATGGGTATTTACACATATATTTGCTTTCTTTCTGCTGTATCGATTCTGCTCGGTTTTATTACCCACAAAATCAGTGATAAGGTTCAATCAACAATTGCCATTACTGCAGCAGCAATGGTTGGTTCATTAATTTTATTGCTACTCGGTTCGCTAGGTTGGTTCAACTTGGATAACGTC
>NZ_JBGXYA010000030.1:0-21349 GCF_041814905.1 Glaesserella sp.
GACTTTATCGAAAATAATGCACTATATGCGAATTTGGATATTTAACCTATCCGAACCAAAACCCCGAGGCATCGGGGTTTTGAACTATTGGTCTAAATTTTGCAAAAAACTCTCTGTATCTCACCGCTTGTTTCCTACCAAATCAGCGTAAAATCGCTTATAATCTCGCCCTTTCTAACTCAAATGAATTAAACCGAATTTATTTTTAAAAATCTTAAGGTAATACAATGTCTGAAGTCGAAAACCAAGAATTAGATCTGAACGGTGAAATGATCGCTCGCCGTGAAAAATTAGCCCAATTGCGTGAGCGTGGTAATCCGTTCCCGAACACATTCCGTCGAGAAGATAAAGCCGAAGACCTTCACGCAAAATATGATGAAGTGGATGGCGAAGAACTCAAAGCTAAAGAAATTCCTGCCGTAGTTGCAGGACGTATCATGTTACGTCGTGTGATGGGTAAAGCGACATTTATTACCATTCAAGATGTCAGCGGTCAGATCCAACTTTATGTTGCACGCGATAATCTGCCTGAAGGTGAATATGAAAACACTGTGGGCTTATTGGATTTAGGCGATATTGTCGGCGTAAAAGGCACACTATTTAAAACGAAAACAGGCGAATTAACCGTTCGTGCAGCTGAGTTACAACTGCTAACCAAAGCACTTCGTCCGTTACCAAACAAACATAAAGGCTTAACTGACCAAGAAACTCGCTATCGTCAGCGTTATTTAGATCTTATTGCGAACGAAGAATCTCGCCGTGCCTTTGTAATCCGCTCAAAAGTGGTGTCAGGTATCCGTCAATTCTTCTTAGAGAAAGATTTTATCGAAGTGGAAACCCCGATGTTACAAGTGATCCCGGGTGGTGCCGCAGCAAAACCGTTTATTACTCACCATAACGCATTAGATGTGGATATGTATCTGCGTATCGCTCCGGAGCTTTATTTAAAACGCCTTGTGGTCGGTGGTTTTGAGCGTGTATTCGAGTTAAACCGTAACTTCCGTAATGAAGGGGTTTCTGTTCGTCACAATCCTGAGTTTACCATGATTGAATACTATCAAGCCTATGCGGATTACCACGATTTAATGGATAACACCGAAGAATTATTACGCAAATTAGCCTTAGATATTCTTGGGACAACGACCGTACCTTACGGCGAATATGTGTTTGATTTCGGCAAACCGTTTGAACGTATCACCATGCACGAAGCGATTGTGAAATATGGCAACGGTATTTCAATGGACGATCTACACGATTTCGACAAAGCGGTGGCGATTGCCAAAGGCTTAAACATTGAAATTCAAAAATCGTGGGGCTTAGGTTCAATCGTCAATGCCATTTTTGAAGAAGTGGCGGAACATCAGCTTATTCAGCCGACATTCTTAACATCTCACCCTGCGGAAATCTCACCGCTTGCACGTCGTAATGATGAAAATCCGGAAGTGACAGACCGTTTTGAATTATTTATCGGCGGACGTGAAATCGGTAACGGCTTCTCAGAATTAAACGATGCTGAAGATCAAGCAGAACGTTTCCAAGCACAAGTTGCAGCAAAAGAAGCAGGTGATGATGAAGCGATGTTCTACGATGATGATTTCGTTGTCGCCCTTGAACACGGTTTACCACCAACAGCAGGCGAGGGTTTAGGTATCGATCGTTTAGCGATGATTTTCGCTAATGTGCCGTCCATCCGTGACGTGATTCTCTTCCCGGCGATGCGTCAAAAATAATTTTTCTTTATGGTTCAGGGCGTTTTATACGTCCTGAATCGTCTCTACAAGCGGTCACTTTTACGATTCATTTTGCAAAAATGACGAGAGGGCAATATGTCAGAGCAAACAAACCACCGCGGACTTGCATGGACGGCAGCGATTGCCTTTTTCATGCTCTTGCTTGATTCTACGATCCTCAATACCGCATTACCGGCGATTTCCGAAAGCTTGAATGAATCGCCCCTTGAAATGCAATTGGCGGTGATTAGTTATGCATTGAGCGTTGCGACCTTTATCCCTTTGAGCGGTTGGCTTGCCGACAGACTCGGTACCCTTACGTTGTTTCGTTTTTCAACACTGCTTTTTGCATTAGGCTCGATTGCTTGTGCCTTATCCGATTCATTGGCTATGCTGGTGTTAGCCAGAATTATCCAAGGTATCGGTGGCGCCTTTATGATGCCGGTTGCCCGTCTGAGTATTCTGCGCATCGTGCCGAAATCACAATTGGTACCCACTTGGAATTTAATTGCAATGGCAGGTTTGATCGGACCGGTAACCGGTCCGATTGTCGGTGGTTGGCTGGTGACTAATGCGTCTTGGCATTGGATTTTCTGGATCAACGTGCCGATTAGTTTGATCGGTATTGGGGCGGCGGGAAAATTCATGCCCAACGTTAAAGGAGAAAAAACACGGTTGGATATTGTCGGTTTTTTGTTGCTGGCATTCGGACTGGTTGCTTTTACTTACGGGCTGGAACGTTTGGCAAACAATTTACAGAAAACGGATACGGCGTTGGGCATTTTAAGCGTAGGGATTATCGCTACGATAGCTTATGTGATCTATGCTCGTAAAATATCTGACCCATTATTTCCGTTGAGCTTATTTCATATTCGCACATTCCGAATCGGTTTGACGGCCAATTTATTGTTCCGCTTAGTCACCTTTTCTGTGCCTTTTTTGTTACCGATTATGCTTCAGGTTTCGTTTCATTACAGTGCTGAAGCAGCGGGCTGGATGCTGGCACCGATGGCGATCAGTTCGATTTTTGCAAAACCGATCACGGCGCGGATCCTCAATCGCTTCGGTTATAAAAAAACCTTATTGCTTGCTTCGGCGATAACCGGCGTGTCTACCGCCTCATTCGGTTTGCTTGATTTAAATACATCGTTCGGGATTTTGGTAATCGCAATTATGTTTTACGGGGCGATTACTTCGCTGATGTTTACTTCAATCAATACCTTGTGCGTCGGTGATTTGGAGCAAGAGACCGCCAGCACAGGTTCAACCATGTTGAGTATGGTGCAACAAATCGGTAGCGGTATCGGCGTTGCCGTTGCGGCGGTACTGTTAAGTGCGTACCGTTTACAGATCGGTGAAAGTACCTCGACACAGCTACAGCAAGCCTTCGGCTACACCTTTTTCAGTACGGCAATCTGTTGTCTTCTGTTAGTTTGGACGGTCAGTCGCTTGCACGATACGGACGGTGAAAACTTAAAACAACGGAAAGAGTAAACGTACAAGCGGTGAGTTCAGCGATAAATTTTGCAAAATATGGTCCGAAACGGACCGCTTGTCAGCCTAGAAATTTCTGAATAGCGCGAATCACGGCTTCCGGTTTTTCAGCATGAACCCAGTGGTCGGCATTGCTGACAATAAAGGATTTTGCTTGCGGAAACTGCGCCAAAATCGTTTGTGTGTCTTTTTCCTGCAAATAATCGGACAGCTCACCTTTAATAAACAACGTAGGCTTATCGACTTTTACCGCTTGCCAACCCATCAGGTTTTCATAATTTTGTTTTAACCCGCTTAAGTTAAATTTAAATAACTCCGGACTTTGCGGATCAAACGATTTCAACATAAATTGTTGAATTCCTTCATTCGGAATAGCTTGAGCAATCGCATTTCTCGCCTCAATACGGTTTGCCGGTTTGGCGGCTTTTACTGCAAACAAACCGGCAAAAATATCATCGTGGCGGTGAAGCGGGTAGGCGACAGGCGCAATATCAATCACCACTAAACGCTCGACTAACTCCGGTGCGATATGGGCTAATGTCATCGCAGTTTTCCCCCCCATAGAATGACCAATGACGATCGCATCTTGAATGTGTAGATGGAGGAGCAGATCGCGCAGATCTTGTGCCATCAGCGGATAATCCATTTTATCGGAATGGAAAGATTGACCGTGATTGCGCAAATCGACTTTTAAAATCGAATAGTGTGTTGAAAATGCGCGGGCAATTGCACCTAAGTTATTGAAATCACCAAATAAACCGTGTAAAAATACCATGGTTTTCACAGCGGAATCAGACGGATTGGGCGCCTGTTGAAATTGATAGTGAAGAGAGATTTTATCTGCCATAAAATTACCGAAAATTTATCTGATTATGCGATCAAAGATCCTGTAAAGTTGATCCGAAATGCGTATAATGCCTAGAATTTTTTTGTAATCAAGCTTATTAGGGGATCGATATGAAAACAATTGAAATTGATGATGAATTATACCACTACATTGCTAGCCGCACTCAAGCGATCGGTGAAAGCGCATCGGATATTTTACGTCGTTTATTACGTTTGCCTGCCTCACCACAACCGTTTGTTCTGGTACAAGAAAATATGCTGAATGAACTCAAAGATCTTGCTAATGTACCTAAAAAGAAAAAGACGTTGAGCCAACAAGACAAAATAGTAAAACGAATCGAATTTGTGTTGGCATCCAGCCATTTTATTCATGAACCGAAAGTCGTAAATCGCTTTTTAGCACTGCTTTCGGCATTACATAGTGCAGACCATGAAGGTTTTGCCCATGCGACGGAAAATGTGCAGGGCAGTGAGCGGGTTTACTTTGCGCGTGACGAGCAGACGATTTTAGCGACGGGAAGTAGCGTAAAAGCCAAACAGATACCGGAATCACCGTTTTGGGTCATTACCAACAACAATACCGAACGCAAAGGAATTATTTTATGCGCCTTAATGAACTCAATGGAGTTGCCGGAAGAATTGGTTGAGCGCGTCAAAAAATTGTTTGTGTAATCGATGACTGAATTTCCACTTTTCCCAAGCGCCTATTGGGCGGAGCATGCTTCTCAACAGACTGCCGTGGTTTGGGAAAAAGGCGATTCGTCGCTTTTCGATTTCTTACCTTCTCAAATCTCTTGGCAAGCGTGGCATCAGCTTGTTGCACAAGTCGCCTCGTTATTACAAATAAAGGGTGTTACGCAGGGGCAAATTGTTGCCTATGACGGCACTCACCGTTTATCAGGTTTACTCTGTTATAGTGCGGTGATTGCTCTTGGTGCAAAAATCTTGATGCTTAACCCTGCGATGGCGGAATCACAACGTCGAACACTATTCAAGCAACATCGTGTAGCGTTATTGGTGAATGAACATGATTTTGCAAAATTTTCGGCAAAACTGACCGCTTGTCATCTTCCTGTTTGGGAGAGTGAAAAACCTGCAACCTTGACCTTGACTTCCGGTTCCTCCTCTACGCCGAAAGCGGTAGTGCATAATGCCCGACAGCATTTAGCCAATGCACAGGGCGTGTGCGAATTTATGCAATTTTCACAAAACCATAGCTGGTTATTGAGTTTGCCGTTATTCCATGTTTCAGGACAAGGCATTGTGTGGCGTTGGTTATCCGTGGGAGCGACTTTATATCTGGCTGAAAATAAAGCAGATATTGAACGAATGTTGCAACAAGTCAGTCACGCTTCTTTGGTGCCGACCCAATTACAGCGCTACTTACGGCAACTTGTGCCAATAGCTCGGCTTCCTCAACATATTTTGCTTGGCGGTGCGTCTATCCCTGCCGAGTTAATTAAAATGGCGCAGCAGTATCAAATTACTACTTATGCGGGTTACGGTATGACGGAAATGGCATCAACCATTTGTGCTGTGAAAAACGATACGGATAACGTCGGCAAGCCGTTATTCGGGCGCGAAGTTTGTATCGTGAATGATGAAATTTGGGTGAGAGGTGCCGGGCTGGCGTTAGGTTATTGGCAGCAAGATCAGATCATTTCCTTATTAAATCAGCAAGGTTGGTTTGCGACAAAAGACAAAGGACAATGGAATTCTGAAGGTAAACTTGTTGTCTTAGGCAGATTGGATAATATGTTTATTTCAGGCGGTGAAAATATTCAGCCGGAAGAGATCGAATCAATATTAGCCGCAATGCCGCAAGTAAAAAGTATATTTGTTGTGCCGGTGAAAGATAATGAATTCGGGCAAAGACCGGTTGCATTGGTGGATTTTCAACAACCATTTAATCAACAAGCGGTCACTTTATTGCAAAATTTTGCAAAAAATCATTTGGAAAAATTTAAGCAGCCTGTCTGCTATCTGCCGTTAAATAGTGAACAGTGGCAAAATAATGGAATTAAAATATCCAGAAAACAATTAACCATATACGTAGAGAACCAATTGAGAGAAAAAAATGATTAAAAAATCAGTTTGGACAATTTTATTTTTATCGTTATTTAGCTTTCCGGGCTTCATTAAAGCGGAAATTTCCAGTGTTGATACAATTAAAAAACAGTTGGAATCGGTGAAAGACAGTAGCTCTGCCAGTGATACGTCTTTATTGGCTAAAAATCTGGAAGGAACCCTTGCGTTTATTGAAAGAGCGAATAAACAGCAGGAAGATTTTACTGCGCTAGAAACAAAAGTTAAAAATGCACCGAAACAGCTGGAAAAATATCAAAACAGCATTAAAACGTTAACTAATAGCTTAGCGTCGCCGGAAAATATGTTTGAAAATTTGAGCAGTGAAGCGCTTGATAAAAAACAAGACGATATTCATCAGGAATTGCAAGAAATTCAAACATCATTAAACGAAATTAATTCCAGTTTGACCAATTATCGAGCGGCATTAGAACAATCACGTAAACAGATTTCCGAAAATAATCTTCAGACTGAAAAAATTAACCGTTGGAAATATAACAGTCAAGCAAGTAAATCATTAATTGAGAAATATAATGCGGAGTTAAAATATTTAGAAATTAATAATAAATATAATACTTTTTTAGGGCAAAATATTGATTTGCTTGTTTCGTTAGATGAAGCGAAACGTAGTGAAATCGTCTTGAAACAGCAGCTCTTACAACGTCAATTAACGATGTTGCAAGAGGTATTGAATGAAAACCGCTTAAAAGAACATGAGGCTCAAGCCAAACAAGCGGAAGCGCTTAAAGCAAGTAATAAAGCGGAAAATCCAATTGTTCAGGAAGAGCTGACGATGAATACCGATTTAAGCCAATACTTAGTGGAGCAAACCCAAAAGTCCAATCAATTATCGCAAGATAATTTGAGGGCAAAAAACGTATTGGATGCGTTGACTCAGACACAACACAATATTGAAGAACAGATTAGTGCGTTACAAGGTACATTGGTTCTTTCCCGTATTATTAACCAACAAAAACAGACATTACCGACCGATAGTTTAGTTAAAGGTTTGGCAAAAGATATTGCGAAATTACGTGTAGATATCTTTGAATTAACACAGAAACGCGATGAACTATACAACATCGATAATTTTATTGCCAAATTAGAAACGAAACATAAAGTTTTATTTGATGATGACGAAAGACAAACCTTAAAAAATATTCTTAAGGAACGCGAAAAAATATTAGTGGATTTAGTCAAAACGTTAAATTCACAATTAAATGTATCCAATGAAATTGAATTAACTCAACAACAGATTGTTACCTTAAGTGATTCGTTACAAAATAAATTAGAACAGCAAAGTTTTTGGGTACAAAGTAATAATCCGATCGATTTTTCTTGGGTAGAGGAATTTCCTAAGGCGGCTATTGCTGAAATCGCAGTATTAACCAAATATTTGGGGTTTGAAAACTTAGGGCAAAACCTGCCGTCAACTACAACTTTTATTTTCATATTAATGTTGATTTACGGCATTATTACATGGAAAAAACCGGTCATTAAAGCGCGTTTGGCAACCATAGCTTCTCAAGTAAATACATTAAAAAATGACAGCCATTGGCATACGCCGGAGGCGATGATTTGGACGATCGTGTTGGCACTTCCCGGAGCATTGATTTTCTTGATGATTGCGACATTAGTGCTATATCCATTTTTCCCGAATCCGCTTGCTATATCCGCGTGGGTGACACAAGCCTTAGGTTATTGGTTATTCTTCTCTATCATTTTATCATTGTTACGCCCGAACGGTTTGGCGTATCGCCATTTCGGTATGCCACAAGCCAGTAATGAAATTTTTAGGCGTATTATTCAGCAATCGGTTTGGATTGTTGTACTGCTATTGGTTTCTTCGATTTTTTCACAGGACGATGAAATAGGTTTTAGCAATGATGTTATCGGGCAAGTGGTAACGATTGTTGCATTGGCGCTTTGTTTATTTGTGGTGAGACCATGGTTGGATCGCGGTATTCGTGAATATCAAAATGCCAAAAATGAAGACGGTACAAAGCGTAGCGTCAGCTTATTCCGCTTGTTACGTGTGGTACTTTTTGTCGTACCGGTAACCTTAATTGTATTGATCGTTCTGGGTTATTACTATACTGCGGTTTATCTTATCGAGCATATTGTTAAGAGCTACATTATTGCATTGGTTTGGGTATTCGGACGTTATTTTGCGTATCGTTCATTAACTATTTCCTCGCGTCGTATGGCCTATCGTCGTTTGCAAAAGAAACGGGAAATACTAAGAGAACAGGCGCAAGAGCAGGGCAAAGAAGAGCCGAAAGAAAAACCGGAGGAATTGATTAAGATTTCAACCGTTAATGAGCAGATTTTCCGTATGGCGGATTTAATCGCTTGGTTGTTGCTGTTTGGATTCTTATATACGATTTGGTCGGATTTAGTCAGCGTTGCCTATTATCTTAATGGGATTATTCTGTGGGAACAGATGGAAGTTACGGCGAAGGGAACGGTGGTCGAATCGGTTACTATTTTGAATATTCTGCGCTCGATTATGTATGTGTTAGTCACCTATGTTTTAGTGAAGAATATCAAAGGTATTTTGGAAGTGACTTTCTTCTCTCGAATGAAGTTGTCTAAAGGAACGCCGCATACGATTACCGCCGTGTTAACTTATCTTATTGTAACGATTGGCTGTATTTCGGCATTTTCTTCCTTGGGGATTTCATGGAGTAAAATTCAATGGATCTTTACCGCATTATCCGTCGGTCTCGGTTTTGGTGTCAGGGAAATTTTCGGTAGTTTTGTGTCGGGGACAATTCTTTTATTTGAACGCCCGATCCGTATCGGTGATAAAGTCACCGTGGGTAATCATACCGGTATTATTACGAAAATTCGGTTACGTTCCACGATGTTAGTCAATGATGATAATAAAGAAGTTGTGTTACCCAACCAAGCTTTTGTTACGGACAGATTTATCAACTGGACGCTGAATAATAGCATTACCCGCTTGCAATTTTTGTTAAAAATCCGCTCCGGTTCCGATTTGGCATTAGTGCGAAAATTATTGATCCAAGCAGCTGAAGAAGCGGAAAAAGTCATGGAAGAGCCGGAACCGAAAGTAAACTTATTGAGTTATGGTGAAGGTTGGATCGAACATGAATTACTTGTGTATGTGCCGGAATTGGATGATCGTTCGGCAACCCGCAATTTCTTATATGAGCGGATTGATCAACTGTTTAATCAAAATAATATCCAAGTTGCTTTTGAACAGTTGGATGTTCATATTCATGATTCGAACAATTTGCAAAAAATAACGAAAAACTGACCGCTTGTTCTCAGAAGATCAGCGATATGATCGTTTAATTATCAGGATTTACAATGATAAAAAAAATTTCTTATCCTTTGTTAGTCGGCTTAGGGCTATTTGTAGCGCTAGGCTCAGTTCCTCTTGCGGCAGAAGTGCCGAATGAAAAAGATCTACAAACGCGAATAGACGATGTTAAAAAACTCGAACAAACGGACGCAACCAAGAATTTACTTCAAACTTTGGAAGAGACGCAGTCACTATTAACGCGTATTACGAAGCAAAAAAGTGACAATGACGCTTTAGAGAAAGAAATTGCCGATTCTCGTGCGGCATTGAAGATCAGTAAAGCCAATTTAGAGAAGCTAAATTCAGTAACGGTAGCAACTGTAGACAGTTTGGCAAAGCAATCGATAAACGATTTACAAAAAGCCTACCAAGCAGCACAGGCACAACAAGACACGCTACAACAGGAATTAACGGCACTCAATGCTAAGCTGGTTGCACAAAATTCCGCACCGGATAAAGCGCAAACCGCCTTAACAACCAATGCAGCGCGTAAGCAGGAAATCAATAACCAGTTAGCCAATACCAATATTTCGGCTGAAACAAAAGTGAAACTGGAGACAGAACTTGCTTTAATCGAACAGCAGAATATTTATAACCAAAATTTATTGCGTGGCAGTGAAGATTTGTCTTTGTTGTACACCAGCCAATTAGAAGAGAAGAAACTGGCACAGCAAAATTTGCAAACGGAATTAACCAACTTGCAAACGGCAATTAACGATAAATTGGTCGAAGAATCGAAAAGTAAAGTCGAACAAGCCACGCAATCGCAGCAAGAGAGTAGTAAAACAACCACTAACCACACGATTTTAAATGAGTTGGCGTTTAATACTCGTATCAGCCAAGAATTACTAAAACAGACCACGGAGATGAGCCAATTGTCGCAGGATAATTTGCGCATCAAAAATGTGTTGGATAATCTACAACAGACACAACGTAATATTGATGAACAGATTAGTTCTTTACAAGGGACGTTAATTCTTTCGCGCATTATTAACAAACAGCGTCAATCCTTACCTCAAGATCAAATAGTTAAGGGATTATCTAAACAAATCGCTGATTTGCGCGTACGGATTTTTGATATTAGTGAAGCTAAAGATGCTATAACGAATATCAATACTTATATTGCAAAATTAGAAAAAAACGAAAAAACACCTTTTACTAACAAAGAACGTGAGCAATTAAATGAGATTATTCAGGAACGCAGCAAAATGTTGTCGGAATTGGTGAAATCGTTGAATAATCAGTTGAATTTATCGATCAATATCGAATTGAATCAGCAGCAGGTTCAAACAATCAGTGACACACTGCAACAGAAATTACAGCAACAAAGCTTTTGGGTAAAAAGTAATAATCCGATTGATTGGGATTGGTTCACGCATGTTATTCCGACGGCACATTCTCAGATTAATGAATTATCTAAAAAATTTGATTTTTCTAACTGGCGTGAAAATATATGGCCGGCAGGTATTTTGATTAGTGCTTTGTCATTGTTAGCCGGGTTAATTTTAAGACGCAAAGAATCAATTAAGCAGCGTTTAACTCAAATTAATAATAGTATGAAAACGGTGAAAACCGATAGTCAATGGAATACGCCGTTAGCGATGTTTTGGGTAATTGTACTGTGTCTTCCAAGTACTTTTATGTTCCTGACTCTATTTATTTTAGTGACTTATATTTGTTTTCTGGAACCGATGGAAGTTTGGCCTTGGGGGCTGAAAATGGCGGGATATTGGCTCTATTTTTCATTCTTAGTTGCAATGTTACGCCCGAATGGTTTGGCTTTCCGTCATTTTAATATGCCTCAGAAGAGCAATGAGAGTTTCCGCAAGATGTTAAAACGTTCGATGTGGATTACGGCATTGTTACTTAATACGTCGATTTTCACTAATTTAGAGTTAGGGATTGCTTATGATGTGATTGGGCAAATTATGACTATAACGGTGTTGACCATTATGGTGTTTATTATTGCCCCTGGTTTTAGGCAAGCCATATCGACTTATCAGGATGTCGCTGAAAAAGAGGAAAGCCAACATAATACGTTGCTGACACTTGCGAGAATTGTATTATTACTTGCACCGATTGCTTTAATTGTATTGATTGTGTTGGGGTACTATTACACATCACTAGTGTTAATCGAACACTTGATTTCGACCTATATTGTTGTGATCTGTTGGATCATTTTGCGTAATGTGTTATATCGGGCTTTTAGTGTTTCTGCACGCCGTTTGGCATACCGGCGCTTACAAGAAAAACGCGAGCAGGCGTTGGCAAAATCTGCTACGGAGCAAGTGAATGTTTCGGAAGATGATGTACCGATAGAATTACGTGATGATTCGATCGCTGTAAGTGTAATCAATACGCAAATGTTGAAGGTGACGGACTTTTTACTTTGGGTCGGTTTATTCGTTTTATTCTATTGGGTATGGTCCGATCTAATCACGGTTGCCTACTATTTAAATGGTGTAACCCTATGGCAACAGGCGACAACAACCGGTGCCGGTACGGTAATGGAATCTATTACCTTGTTGAATTTGTTAATCGCAGTTGTGATCTTGGTCGTGACTTATGTTTTGGTCCGAAATTTAAGCGGATTGCTTGAAACATTGGTTTTCTCCAACCTAAAGTTATCTCAAGGTACTCCGTACACGGTAACAACCTTGCTGACTTATCTTCTGATTGTTCTCGGTGCAAGTTTTGCTTTTGCAACATTAGGCGTTTCATGGACTAAATTACAATGGTTGTTTACGGCGCTTTCAGTAGGGCTTGGTTTTGGTATGCAGGAAATCTTTGCAAACTTTGTTTCCGGCATCATTATTTTATTTGAACGTCCGGTTCGAGTCGGTGATATGGTAACAATCGGTTCGTTTAACGGTACGGTTTCAAAAATTCGTATTCGAGCGACAACATTGATCGATGCAGATAAAAAGGAAGTGATTGTCCCGAACAAAGCGTTTATTACCGAACGCATCGTTAACTGGGCGTTGACTAATTCAATGACCCGCTTGGTTGTGAGTGTCGGCGTTGCTTACGGATCCGATTTGAATCTAGTCAAAAAATTGCTATTACAAGCAGCGGAAGAAAATGAAAGCGTACTGAAAGATCCTGCTCCGGCAGCTTATTTCTTAAGTTTTGGGGCGAGTACGTTAGACCACGAACTACGTGTTTATGTTGGTCAACTCGGTGACAGAACACGTACCATTGATGCGCTAAACCGTCGGATTAACGAATTATTTGCACAAAATAATATAGACATTGCCTTTAATCAATTAGACATTTTCATTAAAAATCGCGACACTAGCGAAGAAGTGAAATGGGCAAGTGAACCACTTACCAATAAAAAATAAGGAAAATATATGGCAGGCAACAGCATTGGACAACTTTTTAAAGTTACCACCTTCGGAGAGTCGCACGGTATTGCGCTAGGCTGTATCGTCGATGGTGTACCACCGAATATGGAGTTATCGGAAGCAGATTTGCAACCGGATTTAGATCGTCGCAAGCCGGGAACATCCCGTTATACCACTCCTCGTCGAGAAGATGATGAAGTACAAATTTTATCCGGTGTTTTTGAAGGCAAAACGACAGGAACAAGCATTGGTTTAATCATTAAAAACGACGATCAACGTTCTAAAGATTACGGTGAGATTATGGATAAATTCCGTCCGGGTCATGCCGATTATACGTATCAACAAAAATACGGTATTCGTGATTATCGTGGTGGTGGACGCTCTTCCGCTCGAGAAACCGCAATGCGTGTTGCAGCAGGTGCAATTGCCAAAAAATATCTTAGAGAGCAGTTTGGCATTGAAATTCGTGGTTATTTGTCTCAAATCGGCACAGTAAAAATTAATCCGCAAACCGTTGCTGATATTGAAAAAATTAATTGGGAACAAATCAATTCAAACCCATTTTTCTGTCCAGATCCGGTTGCAGTTGAGCAATTTGACGAATTAATTCGCGACTTGAAGAAAGAGGGAAATTCTATCGGTGCAAAATTAACCATTATCGCAGAAAACGTGCCGGTTGGTTTAGGTGAGCCGGTATTTGATCGTTTAGATGCAGACTTGGCTCATGCTTTAATGTCGATTAATGCAGTAAAAGGCGTGGAAATCGGCGACGGTTTTGACGTAGTGGAACAAAAGGGAAGCGAACACCGTGATGAAATGACCCCGGATGGTTTCTGCTCAAATCATGCCGGAGGTATTTTAGGCGGAATCAGCTCCGGGCAACCGATTATTGCGCATATTGCCTTAAAACCGACTTCCAGTATTACCGTACCGGGTAGAAGCGTGAATATCAATAACGAGCCGGTTGAAGTAGTTACTAAAGGCAGGCATGATCCTTGCGTCGGTATTCGTGCCGTACCGATTGCCGAAGCAATGATGGCAATCGTGTTGCTTGATCATTTATTGCGTTTTAAAGCACAATGTCGTTAGTATATTAAAATAAGAAAAAAGCGGTGAGAGTTTCTACTTTCACCGCTTTTTTACTATTTATCTGTTTTCTTGGCTGCATGTTCTGCCATTTTTTTACGAATCTCGCGGCGTTCTTTTGAAAGTTCCGCATTACGAATCATGTAATCGTCAACACGATTTTCATAGTCATCGCGCATTTTGGTAATAATGGCACGAATATCATCAATACTCATTGCATCGGTAATGTATTCGTTTAAGTTATCCAATAACAGTACACGTTTTTGGTTGTCGCGAATTTTACGATCGTTATCAGCTGTTTCTCTTAACAGTTTGTTCTTCAAACGATAGAGATGTACATACTCCAGCATATCTTGGAAAGATTGTTTTTTTGCGTCCATTTACAGCTCCTTTGGGTGAATAAAAAAGATGGAGAAATGCTAGACTGTTTACTCCGTTTCGTCAAAAGGTTTATCGCATATTTGACCACAACTTGCGTTAAATCATAATCTATTAAGACAAGAGAACCATTTAAGTGAAAAAATAAGTCTGTTATCCGCTATGCGAAATGTGGTAAAATTCACCGCTAATTTTTAAAGAATCTAATTGGAGAAACAAATGACGAGTGCGAATAAACGTTCGGTGCCCACACTTTTTTCAGAAAAAAATGATATATATAGTCACCAGGTTCGTATTGTATTGGCTGAAAAAGGCGTACCTTATGAAATTGAAAATATCAACTCGGATGTAATTTCTGAAGACCTTATGGAAGTGAATCCAAGAGGAACCGTGCCGACGTTAGTCGATCGTGATTTAGTTTTATTTAACGCTCGAATTATTATGGAATATTTGGATGAGCGTTTTCCGCATCCGCCGTTGATGCCAGTGTACCCGGTTTTACGTGCGCAATGTCGTTTAAATATGCATCGTATTCAACACGATTGGTATGCATTAATTGATATTGTGAATAAAAATCCTGAAACACCGGAAGCTCAGCAAATATTAAAACAACTTCGCGATGAAATTTTATCGTTAGGTTCTGTATTTGCTGATTCGGATTATTTTTTAAGTAGTGATTTCAGTTTAGTCGACTGTTACATCGCCCCGCTGTTATGGCGTATGCATAATTTAGGCGTTGAATTCAGCGGTGCGGGCAGCAAAGCGGTGAAAGCGTATATGAGTCGCGTATTTAAACGTGACAGCTTTGTCCAATCCGTTGGTGGTAGTGCGCCGAAACATTTAATGGATGATAAAGACTAATGAAACCGTTACGTCCTTATCTTTATCACGCTTATTACGGTTGGATTGTCGATAATGACAATACCCCTTACTTACTGGTTAATGCAGACTATGCCGATGTAGATGTGCCGCGTGAATTTGTTCGGGAAGGTAAAATTATTTTGAATATTGCACCGCGTTCAATCGGGCAATATATCGTCAATGATGAAACGATTAGCTTTAGCGCCCGTTTTCAAGGAATGTTGAGAGATATCTATATTCCGTTCGGTGCGGCAGAAGCGATCTATGCACAGGAAACAGGTGACGGCGTTATGTTCCAAGAAGAAGCTTATTACACGGAACAAGCTTATCGGGAGAGATCCGAAAAAGTATCTGAAAACCAAGCCCAACCTAAAAAAACAGTGAAGAAAAAAGCATCACATCTTAAGTTAGTCAAATAATTATTAATGATACTTGCTATACAAGCGGTGAGATTTTCCTTGAAATTTGCAAATTTCGACTGAAATCTTACCGCTTGTTTTCTTTTTATTTCTCGCAAAATTTGCTTGCTTTCCTTTTTTCAATCGATTATCTTATCTTTTAAATTGTACTAGTTTGATAGTACAAGACGTAACAAAAAGGAAATCCCATGAAATTATCAAAAACTCTGCTTTTTACAGCATTAAGCGCGTTCGCCATACATTCATTTGCTCAAGAGAAAGTTCACAACGTCGCCATTACGGCGATTGTTGAGCATCCGGCTTTAGATACCATTCGCCAAGGTGTCATTGAGGAGCTGGCGCGAGAAGGGTTTGTTGATGGTAAAAATATCAAAATAGATTTTCAGTCGGCACAAGGCAGTACAGCAACGGCGGCACAGATTGCCCGTAAATTCGTGGGTGATAAAGCGGATATCATTATTCCGATTACCACCCCAAGCGCTCAGCCTGTCGTGGCGGCAACCCGTAGTATTCCGATTGTCTTTTCAGGTGTCACCGATCCGGTTGCGGCAAAATTGGTGAAATCATGGGAGCCGAGTGGTACGAACGTGACCGGTATTTCCGATCATAAACCGATCGAACCTCAGCTGGAATTGATTAAAACCCTTGTGCCTAAGGTGACGTCCCTCGGCTTTGTTTATAGTGCGGGTGAAGTCAACTCAACGATTGTATTGGATGAGCTACAACAAGCGGCGAAAAAAATGAATATTCAAATAGTACCGGTTGCGGTACAACGCAGTGCGGATATTGGTACCGCCGCCCGTAGCTTAAACGGCAAAGTTCAAGCGATTTACATTACGGAAGATAATGGCGTCGTATCGGCGTATGAAGCGTTACATAAAGCGGCATTGGAGGCAAAACTGCCTGTCATCGCGGCGGATCGCGATACGGTAAAACGTGGCGCTCTGGCGGCTTATGCGGTGAACCAATACGATATCGGTAGTGAAACCGGTAAAGTGGCGGCACGAGTATTACGCGGAGAAAAAGCAGGGCAGATAGCAACACACGGTGTAAGCAAAATGGAGCTGTCGATCAATCAACAAACGGCAAAGGAATTGGGGATTGCCATTCCTGAAACCTTAAGTAAAGAAGCAAAAGAACAATTTTAAATTTGCAAAATAAAGTGAAAAACAGACCGCTTGTAGATGATACTGCAAGCGGTTTTTTGATGCATTAACTCTCTCTTTTCACAATGAAGTGAGCGAGTTCGCGAAGGGCGGTAGTGTCGAAAGGCAGTTCTGACAATGTCGCCAAGGCGGAAAGATACAATCCCTCGGCTTTTTGTTTTGCACCGTCCAAACCGAGTAATTTAGGATACGTGCTTTTATTTAACGCTTCATCCGCCCCGACCGTTTTGCCGATTTTGTCACTGTTGCCGATAATATCCAAAATATCGTCCTGCACTTGAAACGCCAAACCAATCGCCTTGGCATAATCGGTCAGTTTCTGTTCGATTAATTTGTCCTCAGTATAGTCTGACAAATTAAAGCCCATCAGCACGGCCGCCACAATCAATGCGCCGGTTTTATTACGATGGATTAACTCCAGATCTGTCAATGACACGGCTTTATCCTCCGACTGTAGATCCAAACTTTGCCCCAAACACATACCGCGCGCTCCCGCAGATTTGGCTAACCATTGGATTTGATTCACTTTTTGTGTGGCACAGAGGTGCGGATCTGTCGAGATCAGCTCAAACGCAAAGCTTTGTAACGCATCGCCCGCAAGAATTGCGGTGGCTTCATCAAAAGCGATATGGCAAGTTGGTTTACCACGGCGCAGTTTATCATCGTCCATTGCCGGTAAATCGTCGTGGACTAAAGAATAAGCGTGAATCGCTTCCATGGCGGCGGCAGAGTGATCGAGTTTGTCAAGCGATACACCGAGCATTCTGCCCGTCGCATACATTAAAAACGGGCGTACGCGTTTACCGCCGAGCAATACGGCATACGACATCGCCTCAACCAAGGGGGAACCGTGAGTTTCATAGGCCGCCAATTGTTTCGCTAAGAAAGCGTTGACGCGCTGTTGTAGTGTATGCAGATCTGTTTGTAAGGAATAAGTCATTGTTATGATCACCAAATGAAATGGTTGGTTAAAATCGTCAATATAAAGGTTTAGTAATCGGAGAGTTCGGCTTTTTCATCTTTTTGCATTAAGATCCGAATACGTTGCTCCGCATTCTGCAAACGTTCTTGCCCTTGTTGAACCAATTTGACTGCTGTTTCAAATTCGTTTAGCGCCTCTTCAAGCGGTAAATCCCCCGATTCTAAGCGGCTGACAATCTCTTCCAGTGCTTTCAGTGTGGTTTCAAAATCTTGAGTGGGTTTCTTTGCCATAGTTTTTTCCTTTGTTACAAGCGGTCATTTTACTTGAGAATTTTGCAAAAGTGGATTCTTTTCCATTTTTCCGCTATTGTGCGCAGCTAAAATACAGGAGAAATAAGTGAAAGTAACGCAACTCAATGTATATCCGATTAAATCCACTCGGGCGTATCGGGTAGATCAAGCTTTTGTACAACCGCATGGGCTGAATTTTGACCGTGAATTTATGATTACTGAAGCGGACGGAACCTTTATTACCGCTCGTAAAGACGCGGTGCTTTATCGTCTGTCTGCAATGCCGATTTCAAGCGGGATTGTCATCAATGCGGATAACGGTGAACGGTGTGTTGTGCACTACCGTGATTTCATTCAATGTCAATTAAGTGAAGTGTGGGGAACACACTTTAACTCTTTCGTGGCTTCTGACAATGTTAATCAGTGGTTGAGCGGGCTTTTCGGGAGAGAGGTACAACTCCGTTGGTTGGGGGTGCAAAGCCAACGTACCGTGAAAGGCTTTGAACCGCATCCGATGAGTTTTGGGGACAGCAATCCATTATTGCTGGTATCGGAACAGTCATTAAAGCAGGTTCAACAATGGTCTCCGGTACCGGTTTCCATGGAACAGTTTCGCGGCAACATTGTCATAGACGGGACTCAACCGTTTGAAGAAGAAACATGGCGGCGAATTCAAATCGGCGAAGTTATCTTCACATTTTCGCAATGCTGTACACGTTGTATATTAATTACACGAGATGTGCAGACATTACTATTGGACCCGAAGGCGGAGCCTTTTCGGACGTTAAAACAACATCACACGAATGAAAACGGTAAACCGATTTTCGGTATTCACTTAGTACCGGAAAACAGTGGCGTTATTCGTGTCGGTGATTCCATTACTTTGTTAAGTTAAGGTGTATATGCAAAAAACAACCCGCTTTATTTTATTTCCGATTTTCGTTTTTATCGGGATAAATCTGATTATTTTTAGCTTATCTCGTTTAGGACTGTCGATTTGGCAGGCTGAACGCGTTTCCGCCGTAGACGGTTGGATTCCGCTGTTTTTACAGGGATTACGCATTGATATTGTTGCTCTGTGCTATTTGTTCGGTGTGCCCGCCTTGTTCACTGTATTGCTGACGCACAGTAATGCCTTAGGCAGAATCTGGTTGACGGTGTTACGTATTTGGTTAACCGTCGGCTCCGTATTTATTCTGTTTATGGAAGTCGCCACACCGGCGTTTATCGAAACCTATGATTTCCGCCCGAACAGATTGTTTATTGAATATCTGCTTTATCCGAAAGAAGTCTTTACCATGCTTGCCAACGGGCATTTATTGGCTATGATTAGCAGCCTTGCGGTAACGGTCATCGCATTTATCGCTTATTGGAAATTAGCCGGTTGGGCAATTAAAGATTTACGTTTACCGAGTTGGAAATGGAGACCGATCATCGCATTAGTGATTATTGCGGTGGCTTTTGTCGGTGCGCGATCGACGTTTGCTCACCGAGGAATTAATCCGGCAATGGTGGCTTTTTCAGGCGATCCGTTAGTCAATTCGTTAGTGCTAAATTCCGGTTATTCGGTCTTATATGCTGCACAACAATTGAAGGATGAAGACAAGTCCTCCGAACAATACGGCAAAATGGATACGGAAGAGATGTTCAACATCGTCAAAGCCAGCCGTAACCGTCCTGAAAGCGACTATATTTCCGACGATATTCCGACGTTAACGCGTAATCAAGCGAGCTATCAGGGTAAACCGAAAAATATTGTAATTATCTTGGAAGAAAGCCTCGGTGCGCAATTTGTCGGCACACTCGGTGGAAAGCCGCTGACACCTGAATTTGATAAATTAGCGCAAGAAGGTTGGTTGTTTGAAAATATTTATGCAACCGGTACCCGTTCCGTTCGTGGCATTGAAGCCGTTACCGCCGGTTTTACTCCGACGCCTGCTCGTGCGACGGTCAAACTCACCAAGAGCCAAAACGGTTTCTTTACGATCGCGGAATTGTTGCGTCGCCAAGGGTATAGTACTTCCTTCATTTACGGTGGCGAAAAGCACTTCGATAACATGGCAAGCTATTTCTATGGAAACGGATTTGAAACCATTATTGACGAAAAGGATTACAAAAACCCGAAATTCGTTTCCACATGGGGGATGAGTGATGAAGATTTATTCGATAAAGCAAATGAAACCTTCACGGAATTGGCGAAATCGGACAAACCGTTTTTCAGTTTAGTTTTTACCTCAAGTAACCATGATCCGTTTGAGTTCCCGGACGGTAAAATTGAGCTGTTTGATAAAGAAAAACAGACGCGCAATAACGCGGCAAAATATGCGGATTATGCAATTGGGCACTTTTTCAAATTGGCAAAAGCCTCCGATTATTGGAAAAACACTATCTTTCTTGTGATTGCCGACCACGATTCACGTGTGGCGGGGGCAGACTTAGTGCCGATTTATAATTTCCACATCCCAGCACTTATTTTGGGTGAGGGTATCGAAGCAAAACGCGATAATCGTTTAGTCAGTCAAATCGATATGCCGACGACCTTGCTTTCACTTGCCGGTGTCAGCGGAGAATATCCGATGATTGGTTTTGATTTAACACAAGACGTTAATCCTAACCGAGCCTTTATGCAATACGATCAAACGCAAGCGATGATGAAAGGTAATTATGTGGTGATTTTGCAGCCGAATACGCCGATTCAAGGTTATGAATATGATGTCAATGCCAAGCAGCTTAAGCCGAAAGAGCAGCCGGAGGCAATGAAAAAAGAGGCGCTTGCTCATGCACTGTTAGGCAGTTATTTATATCAACATCAGCTTTATAAGCTGCCGAAAGAAGTAAAATAGCGAATATCAATGAAAGGGGCGAAAGCCTCTTTCTTTTTGTGTAGAGAAAATGTGGTGGAAAAAGGGTGAGGGCGTTTCCAGCTGACCTCGGCACACGGAAATTTCAATTCTGGCTGCTTTCTTCCGAACCTGACCAAGTAAACCGAACACCATTGCGAGGAACCAAAAACGCCCCCATAGGATTACACGAAATGTGTAAGGATTCGGATTATAAAGAGGAATGCGCACTAAAACAAGCAAAAAGAGAAACAAGCGGTTTGATTGGTACAAAATTTTGCAAAAAATCTACCGAATCGAACCGCTTGTCGCTTGTATTCCTCAAAGATTTGTTTTAAAAATAGCGTTTTTTAACTTTCAGGAGAAGCTATGTCTCATGCCCTTACTCATTTGATTCAATTATTGACGCTGGAACGTTTGGATGACGGACTGTTCCGCGGAGAAAGCGAAGACCTCGGTTTTCCGCAAGTGTTCGGAGGACAGGTTGTTTCGCAAGCATTGGCGGCGGCAATGCAAGTCGTGGATGTAGAACGTGATTTACATTCTTGCCATGC
>NZ_JBGXYA010000031.1:0-12303 GCF_041814905.1 Glaesserella sp.
CGCCAAACGAATTACGGCATCCAATGACGAAGACGGTATCGCGTTAGTATTGGATGACATTTTTAAATAATATCGTGATACCGAAAACCGACTGCAAGCGGTCAGTTTTCGGTATTATTTTGCAAATCCGTCTGTTGCGCCACAAACTTAAGCAAGTCGTCAATTTCCTGTTTAGCACGTTCCGACAACACCTTGTTATCCGCTAACATTTGGCTACCGCGTAGTCGGATAAACTCCAAATAATCCTGATTTTGGGTTTCCTGAAATTGCTTTTTAGCAAGATACATTTCCGCAAAATATTTTTTGGTTTGGGAAATCAATAGCTTCTGCCCCATCAAAACAAATATCGCCAGAGCTAAAGCGATCACCGCCCCATAACCGTCGGTCGGGTAATAAAGTATACCGGCTAAAATCAGTAGACCTGTCACTAAAGGGGAACTATGGCGAATATAGCCCTGTTCGGGCGGTGCTTTGAACAGTTTTTTGAGATCCATTATTTGCAAAATTTCCTACAGAACTGACCGCTTGTTATCTTCGTGAGTCCCTCTCGAGGGTCAAATTCCAAAATATATCCGTATAAATGAACGAAATCCTTCCTCCATAAAAGGAGGAAGGAATGTATCACCAGTCTCTCATGAAACCGGGATCTTTGAAAAGCGCTTTACGCCAAAATGCCGAAATGATAGCCGACAATACCTACGCCAAATAAAGCGAAGATGATGTACATTGCATTAATTTTCTTACGTAACAACCACATACAGAAGAAAGTCAGCAATAATGCCGCCAATCCTGGTAACAAGTCGTTCAATACGCTTTGTACGGTGGTAACGACTTCCTCACCAGCTTGGTTGGTATAACGAGTCAATTCTAGCGGTATATTAATACTTGTCCATTTCGACACTAACGATCCCATAACAAAGAGACCGAGAATCGACGCCCCCTGCGTCAGTTTTTGCAAACGACCGCCACCCATATCCGTTACAATTTCCGTCCCTTTTTCGTAACCGTATTTAAAGCTATACCAACGGGTTAAGGCACGGCAGATATTGATTCCGAAGAAGAAAAGGAATGGGCCTAACAAGCTACCGGTAATGGCTAGCCCTGCGCCAAGAGCAGCTAATACCGGACGCAAGGTTCCCCAGAAAATCGGATCACCGACACCGGCAAGCGGCCCCATTAAACCGACTTTCACCCCGCTGATTGCAGCGTCGTCAATATCCGCACCGTTCGCACGTTCCTGCTCCATTGCTGCGGTAACGCCCATAATGGCGGAACCGACCCAAGGTTGAGTGTTGAAGAATTCAAGATGGCGTTTTAACGCAGCGGCTTGATCTTCTTTTTTAGAATAAAGGCGTTTAATAGTCGGGATCATCGATACGCAGAACCCCATGGCTTGCATACGTTCAAAGTTGAAAGAACCGAGTAAAAAGGTTGAACGCCAGTAGGTTGCGCGGATATCCGCCGCCGTTAATTGTTTTTTCTCAGACATAATATGTTCCCTTCCTATAAGCCTTCTAATTCATTATCCGCTAACTTTTTACGGCTGGTTTGCTGTGGCAAACTCGCTTGGTTGAAACGCGGATTTAATTGGATGTAAATAATCGCTAAGCAAGCCCCTAAGAAGCCCAAACCGACTAAGTTGTAGTTGGAGAATGACGCAATGACGAAACCGATAAAGAAGAACGGCATTAACGCCCCGGCTCGCATCATATTGATCACCATGGCATAACCAACCACCACGATAAAGCCCCCGGCGATTTGTAAACCTCGTGTTACCACCTCAGGAATCGCGTTCAATGCATCGGTTACCGTATCCGTTCCCGCAACCATTGCAACGGCAAAAGTCGGTACCGCAACACGTAAGGCTTGCAGGGAAAGACCGGCAAAATGGCAAAACTCAATCCCGCAGAAATTTGCCTGCTCGGCGAATTTATCCGCTTGGTGTTGCAGGAAGATTGTTATCGTCCGCACGAAAATAGTTAATACCTGACCGGCAGCCGCAACCGGAATAGCGATGGCAATCGCAGTTCCTTTATCTTGACCGCCTTTAATCACTAAAATTGCCGCAATCACTGAAGCTAATGCTGCATCCGGCGCCATCGCTGCGCCTACGTTCATCCAGCCGAGAGCCAACATTTCAAGCATACCGCCGACAATGACCCCGGTTTGCCAATCGCCTAATACAAAGCCGACTAAAGTACAAGCAACAAGCGGACGGTGGGTTTGACGTTCGTCCAATACACTCCCCATACCGCAAATAGCACCGACAAGGGTGACTAAAATAATTTCCATCGTAGTCATAATGAGATCCTCAAATTAGAATTTAAGTGCATCAAGTTTTTGTTTGGTAAGCTGCTCTTTCGGTCCGCTTGCCACTTGTTGTAGGCTGAGATCGACTCCCAAATCAAGTAATTTACGAAACGCCGCTACATCCGCCGCATTCACCGTTACTGCTTGGGAAAGTTGTTTATTCCCTTCTTTATAAGTCATTCCGCCGACATTCACTTTTTCGACTTTTACACCGCCGTCAATTAAGCGAACAATATCTTCAGGATTTGTCACCAACCACAGAATATTTTTACCGACATATTTTGGGTTGTGATATACCTTAATCGCTTTTTCTACCGGAATAACATACGACTTCAGGTGCTCCGGTGCGATTTGCAACAGTAGATCGCGACGCAACGGATCGTTTGCCACTTCATCACTTACGGCGAAAATCGCTTCACATTTCACGGCTTTAGCCCAAGACGTGGCAACTTGTCCGTGAATTAAACGACTATCGATACGTAATAAAGAAATATTCATACGTCCGTTCGGGTCATATTGTTTTTGAGGTTCGTCATCCGCTTCTTCAGCGGCTTGTTCGGTAGGTTGCGATGCGGCTTTTGGTGCCTCATCATCTTTTGAATGGTAGGTTTTTACACTTAACTGCCCGACTTCCTTAGCAAGCGTTGCCAGTTCCTGCGCACTTTTTGCATCACCGGAGGCATCCATTACCTCCAATAACATCGGCAAATTAACGCCGGTAACAATATCGTCCTGCGGACGTTCTGCCACCACGCGCGCTGCAGCATTGTAAGGGCTGCCACCGAATAAATCGACCAAAAAGAGTACAGGAGTATCCGTTTTAAAGCCGGATATAATGCTTTTATACTTTCCGATAAGGGTATCTTGCCCTTCACCAGGCACGAAAGTGACTACACTGAGGTTGTCCACCTCGCCATAGACCATTTGTGCCGAATTAACCAACTCGGCGGAAAATTTACCGTGAGTGGCAATGATCAAATGTACCATCTACAATCACCTCTACTACATATTTTATGCTTGAAACGAAGCCGTTTCACCTGATTGTCAAAACGCAAACGATTGCTTTTGGCAGCATGGAGTTTAATCAAGGCAATTTATTTGTCAAATGGAGTGAAATATGTAATTACACTTTGTTAGATTTAGATCATATTTTGAGAGGGGCTGAAAAAATCTGTTATAAAATAAAATTTACAATAGCTTTGTTTAGTTTAGCTATTCTAATTAGCTTATTTTACCGTTATCATGCTACAAATATTATTCACAATGGAATACCGAATGCATTACACCACCCGAACGATAAAAACGCATAAAAGGATTGCGCTTGTTGCACATGATAATTGCAAACCCAATTTATTACTGTGGACGAAAAAACATAGCAGAGTGCTTCAATTTCATCAACTTTATGCTACAGGCACAACTGGTCATTTATTGGCAAAAGAAACCGGCTTAGAAATCATAGCGTTACTAAGTGGTCCGATGGGTGGCGATCAACAATTAGGCAGTTTAATCGCAGAAAAAAAAATCGATATTTTGATTTTTTTCTGGGATCCGATGAACGCTGCACCGCACGATCCTGATGTTAAAGCGCTAATGCGTATCGCAACCGTATGGAATATTCCCGTGGCAATGAACCAAGCCTCGGCCGATTTCTTACTGCATTCCGAATTATTCCACCAAGAGACCGACATCGAAATTCCGGATTATGACCGCTACTTAAAAGAGCGTCTGGCTTAATACAAGCGGTCAGTTTTAACGGATATATTGCAAAGGTAAGTTATGTTGAAATTATCTCTCTTATTAAAATTAGGCTTTGTGGGAATTGCGGGGTTTATCATTTATGAATACAGCCATCACGTAAAATGCTCACCGACTCGTCTCGGCTCTACACACAATATTCCGAAAGAATGCTATCCGGAACAAATTAGAGCGGAGCAAGAAGAGGCTAAAATATTAATTGAGAAGATCCGCAACCAGCCTGCTTTTATTTGTAACCTTGAGCCCAAACCGACATTGCCGGCAGATACCCAAAGTCTTTATCAATACGCCCTCTGGCATGATTTGCATTGGCATGAAGACAACTTTGCAAAACCCGCCGGTGAAAAAAATTTCACGCCATTATTTGAACTGATTCCGATATATCATATCGCAGCCAGTAACGGAAACTATCTGGCGACGTTGCGTTTAATGCAATTATTTACCGAGCATAATGTCGGCGATAACGAGTTCCCGCAACAATATCGTGATTCGGTAGCAATGCTTTATGAAAAGCAATTTCCTATACACGCCAATTTTAATAAATCCGATACTTGGGATATTGATGTTGTCCGCCCTTATGCGGATCAAGGCGTTATTCAAGCGATTAATCGTATGGGGGAATTATCCGTTCAGCCGAATTTACTGGAATACCTATCCGAAGAAGATAACAAACTTGCTTTGGAATTTTCGCAGCAATTTTTTCAGTGTTCGGCAAAACAGCACAGTTTAATTGGTTTAGACGGTCTGTATAGCCAGATGAAAGAACCGGCAACGCCGGAAAAAACCATGGAAAAATATCAGCAATATGCCCGTTTCGGACTTTATTTGGATCATTTAGCCCAATTATTTGATCCGAAAAATAACCATGTGACCAATTTTCCGAAAGATCGGGAGCGTTCACAACGTTACCAAGAGCTCCATCAATTTTTTGAAAACTATCCGTTTTTTAAGAAAAGTCGGCGTAACGAATTTCTTAAAAATGACGGTCAATTCCAAATTCAAATTGACGATATCAAGGAAATTATTCCTCTGCCGCCGGCAAAATTGGACAAATGGAACGGTAAATTCGATTTCCAACGTTGGTATGAAGGTCGTCCGCCGATAAAACCGACTACCCGAATCAAACAACTTGCCAATAAAGCAAAACTTAATTGGCAAACCGGATTGCCGAAATAAGTATTGCCGTTTGTGAGTTTCGGGGAATCGTTGTATGATTCAGCCTAATTTTAGGAACCGAAATAAAAGAGGCAAAAATGAGATGCGGATGTCAATTAGTCACACATCAGATTCCAGATTTGTGTGTCGAACTCACCCAATACCGCTTAATCGAAGTCTCAGGGGTTGACGCAGAAAAATATCTACAAGGTCAACTTACCTGTGATGTCAGTAAAATCGCAGCCGGCGAACAAACTCTCACTGCACACTGTGATCCGAAAGGGAAAATAAGTGCGCTGTTCCGTTTATACCGCCATGCTCACGAGCAGTTTTTCATCATTATTCAGCAAGATTTATTGCCCGAAGCACTGACTCAACTGAAAAAATATGCGGTATTTTCGAAAGTCACCTTTAACCCATTAGATACACCGCTTTACGGCACAACCGATCATACGCTTTTTGCAAATTTTCCGCCTAAAGTGACCGCTTGTCATATCTCTGACGAACAGCCGCGAGCCATTTTTTGGGGCGAAATTCAGCCGCAGTTTAACGGTGAAAGTACACTTTGGGATTTAATCGATATTCAACAAGGCGTGCCGTTACTCTACAAGGTGAATCAATTTGAATTGATTCCTCAAGCGATCAACTTGCAATGTTTAGAACGCGCAATCTCATTTTCCAAAGGCTGTTATATCGGTCAGGAAACAGTCGCGCGAGCCAAATTCAGAGGGGCGAATAAACGCGCAATGTTTACCTTGGTCGGAAAAGTCGGTGCAGAAACGACTCTTCCTGAAATCGGTAAGAGCGTTGAAATGCAAATCGGTGAAAACTGGAAACAAACAGGTACTATTTTAAGTGCCGTCATTTATTACGAAAAACTGTGGTTACAAGTTGTTTTGAATAAAGAGATTGAACAAGGCAGTCACTTCCGCCTTGGGAATACAGCGCTCAAGCTGTGTGAATTACCTTACGAATTAGAAAATTAACATGAATTTGAGTTACCCGAAGGCGAATATCATTGCCGGTGTTGATGAAGTCGGTCGAGGTCCGTTAGTCGGCGCAGTAGTAACGGCAGCGGTTATTCTCGATCCGAATAATCCGATTGAAGGCTTGGCGGATTCCAAGAAGCTCTCTGAAAAACGCCGCATTGCACTTGCCGATGAAATCAAAGCTAAAGCGTTGAGTTGGTCTCTCGGGCGAGCCGAGCCGGAAGAAATCGATCAGCTTAATATTTTGCAGGCGACGATGCTTGCAATGCAACGCGCTGTGGCAGGGCTTTCCGTTCAGCCCGATTTCGTGTTAGTTGACGGAAACCGTATCCCCGAATTGCCGATGCCGGCACAAGCGATCATTAAAGGCGACAGCTTAGTCGCAGAAATCAGCGCCGCATCGATTTTGGCAAAAGTTGCTCGCGATTTAGAAATGGATGAGCTGGATAAGCTGTTTCCCGAATACGGTTTTGCCAAACATAAAGGCTACCCGACCAAACTGCATTTTGAAAAATTAGAGGCCCTTGGGGTAACACCGTTTCACCGTAAAAGTTTTGCCCCTGTTGCAAAAAGATTATTAGCCAAATAATGAAAATTGAAAAAACCTATCTGCAACGCTGTCTGGAATGCGATACCGTTGTCGAAATTGAAAAAGATCTGCCGAATAAGACCGCTTGTTGCCCGAATTGTGATGAAGTATTGCAATCAGGTAATCGTTGGAGCTTACGCCGTTGTGCAATTATTGCCTTATCTATTTTGATTTTACTTCCGTTCGGGTTGACGTATCCGCTGATGAACATCGATCTGTTGGGGATTGATATTTATGCAACCGTTTGGGGCGGTGTGTGGAAAATGGCAACGTCAGGCTTCCCTTATACTGCATTTATGATCCTATTTTGTGCGATTATTATGCCGATTTCATTTGCGATGCTGGTGCTGACAATCCGAATACAAAAAATAATCGGGCATAGACCACGTTATACATTACTGTTTCTCAACAAAGCCAAACAGTGGGTGATGCTCGATGTTTATCTGGTCGCCCTTGCCGTCGCCGCTTATAAGGTTCGCGAATACGCCACATTGGAATTTGATATCTATTTACTTGCTTTTGTGCTTACCGCATTGTTAACAACACTCCTGTTTATCAAAATTGATCCAAAACGTTGGTGGGAACAATTCTATCCGGAATATCACTCACTCCCGCCGGACCACCCGTGTAAACCGACGCTTTGCCCCGAATGTGAATATACCTTTGATGAAAATATTGTGGATAAAAAAGGTCAACAGCGTTGTCCGCGTTGTGAAAGTAATTTGGATATCCCTGATAGTATAAAACTGCAACGGGTTTGGGCAACATTGATTGCCGGTACGATCATGATGTTTCCGGCAAATATATTACCGATTTCTTCCACAGAATTTGCCGGCACTACTTCGGCCGACTCATTAATGAGCGGGGTGCTGCTATTTTTAAGTATGGGTAGTTATACTGTAGCGGCAATCGTATTTATTGCCAGTATCGCCGTGCCATTTAGTAAAGTCGGCGTGATTCTTTATTTACTGCTCGCAATCCGTTATCGTTGGAAACACCCTATTCACCGTCAAATGAAACTGCTCCACTATGTGCATTTTGTCGGACGTTGGTCAATGTTGGACTTATTTGTTCTGGCATTAATGATGTCATTGGTAGAGCGCGGACAGATTATCAGCTTCTCCGTAGGAGACGCCGCATTCTATTTTGGATCTGCGGTTTTCTTAACAATGATTGCCTCCTCCAATTTAGATGCGCGAATGTTATGGCGCATTCATTATGAAAACGAGGCAAAAGCCAAGCAAAGTCAAGCCTAATCCTTTTACAAGCGGTTAGATTTGAACAAAAATTTGCAAAGGGGTATACTCTTGGCATTACATTTTGAAAAAGGAGCAAGTTATGCGTATTGATACTTCCGCACTTTGTGATCTCTATTCCGATCAAGTTGATGTAGTGGAGCCAATCTTTTCCAGTTTTGGCGGTATTTCCTCGTTCTACGGAAAAATCACTACAGTGAAATGCTTTGAAAGTAACGGGCTGATTGCCGACGTATTGGAAGAAGAAGGCGAAGGTCGAGTACTGTTGGTCGATGGAGGCGGTGCTGTCCGCCGAGCCTTAATTGACGGAGAATTAGCACAACTTGCTGCGGATAACGGTTGGGAAGGAATTATTGTAAACGGCGCCGTTCGCCAATTAGATATTCTAGAAACCTTAGATATCGGCATTCAGGCGCTTGCTCCGATTCCGGTCGGCGCCGATGACGGTGATCACGGTGAAGTAGATACCCCGGTGAATTTTGGTGGTGTAACTTTCCTGCCGGAAGATTATGTCTATGCGGATTTAACCGGTATTATCCTTTCACCGGAATTACTTGACTTAAATGACGATCTTGCCGAATAGATCTACATCATAATTTATCATAAAAAAACACGCATTGATGATCTGCTCCCAAAAGTTGGACTAAATAACCAACTGATTAAGGTGCAGATTTTTTATGACTAAATACAACCAATCTTTCAAACAACACGTCATCGAATTTTATCTTCAAAATGGTAAAAATCAGTCATTAACCCGCCGGCATTTTCAGCTTCCCCAAACAACATTGGAACATTGGATTCAGCAATATAATTACAATGGAATCAATGAATTAGCCGTGCCGGATAAAAATCAAAAATATTACTGTTGAGTTTAAATCAGCCGTTGTGTAAGCGGTCAAAAACGGACAATTTTCTGCAGAATATACCTGTCTTTATTTTGATATCGCTAATTCAGGCATTATTAGTCAATGGTTTAGAGGGTAGACTGTATCTTTCGCCCATTAAGGACTTATTTAACGGCGAAATTATTGCTTATGACTTGGCAAGAACCCCGAATTTAGAACAGATAGCCGCCATGCTGAAACAAGCCTTAGCAAAGCTTACTGGGGCAAAGCCGATATTGTATTCCGACCAAGGTTGGCAATATCAGATGGCGAGTTATCAAGCGATATTGAAGGAGAACGGCATTGTGCAAAGTATGTCGAGAAAGGGAAATTACTTGGATAACAGCGTAATGGAAAGTTTCTTCGGACGGTTAAAAACTGAATGTTACTTTGGTAAACGGTTTAAAACATTTGAACAACTTGAACAAACGATTCACGCATACATTCATTATTACAATCATGAGCGTATTCAAGTGAAATTAAAAGGACTAAGCCCCGTGGAATACAGAACTCAGTCCTTGAACTAAATGAGTCTAACTTTTGGGGAGTAGATCAATCGAGTGCGTGTTTTTTATTTTTACATCTTTAAATAAAAAGTATGAGTCAGCCTTTTAAAGGCTTCGGTGTATTGCCCTTGCGAATCATAAATATCTAACTGTTTTTCTACACATGGCTGCCCCCGTAAAGAAAAGGTCACAATCATGCGTTTCGGGCTATTTCCGGCTTTACTACTGATTCGCCATATTTCGCTACAACATAGGTCGAGAGATGAACTCTGCGCGATCAACTTCTCCGCCGCATCTTTAGGGAGAATAAACGTAATGTTTCCGCAAGGAGAAAGGTGCGATTTCGCCTGCTGTAACCAATCCAAATGGCTTTGAGATAATACTGCTCTCGCTAAACTACGCTCTTGATTACGTGCAGCAAGACTATGTTCAAAATAGGGTGGATTCGCCACAATCAAGTCAAATTTCAAGGAAAAATTCAACTGCATCACATCTGCTTGTATAACCTGAATTTTATTTTGCCAAGGGCTATTTACAACATTTTGGGTGGCTTGCTCAACTGCATTATGCTCCAACTCAACGGCAACAATCTTAACGTTTTCCGCAGTACGTTGCGCCAACATCAGTGATACTAATCCCGTTCCCGTACCAAGATCTAAAATCCTTTCGGCATGCACAATATCTGCAACTGCGCCAAGTAAAATACCATCGGTATTTACTTTCATCGCACAACGATCATGCGCAATAAAAAATTGTTTAAACTGAAACCCTTTCGATTCGGTCATTGTTATTTTCTTAGCTTAACTGTTTGAATTGCATGATCTTCGCCTTTCACCAAAATCAAATTCGCCCGCTCACGACTTGGTAAAATATTCTGTTTTAAATTCAAACCGTTAATTTCATCCCAAATACTCGATGCTGTTTGTATTGCTTCTTGTTCGGACAATTTGGAATAATGGTGAAAATAGGAGTTCGGATCGGAAAATGCGCTACGGCGGAATTTTAAGAAACGGTTGATATACCAATGTTTTAACAGACTCTCTTCCGCATCAACATAAATAGAAAAGTCCACAAAATCCGATACAAACACATTATGCGGGCTAAGCGGATAATTCATTCCGCTTTGTAGCATGTTCAACCCTTCTAAAATCACAATATCCGGCTGATCAACAACATTAAATTGATTTGGAATAATATCGTAAGTTAAATGGGAATAAATAGGTGCTTTAACTTCACGTTTCCCGGATTTGATATCAGACACAAATTCTACTAAACGATGAATATCATAAGATTCCGGAAAGCCTTTGCGTTTCAAAAGATTTCTCGCTTCCAATGTTGCCAGCGGATAAAGAAAACCGTCGGTGGTAATAAGGTCAACTTTACGTTCTTCCGGCCACTGGGAAAGTAGCGCCTGTAAAATACGGGCAGAGGTACTTTTACCCACTGAAACGCTGCCTGTCAGACTAATAATATAAGGCACTTTAGGTGATTCAACATCTAAAAATTTATGCAAAACTTCCTGACGTTTAATGTTTTCGTCAATGTAGTAATTAATTAAACGGGCTAACGGAAGATATATCATACTCACTTCATCTAAAGAAAGATCTTCATTAAAACCCAGTAAAGGCTTGAGATCTTGTTCCGTTAATTTTAACGGTACAGACTTCCGTAAATCTGCCCATTGATGGCGATCAAAAGTTAGAAAAGGAGTGATTTTAGGTGTTTTTTGCAGGCTCATAGCCAAATTCTCTAATTTACTTACGACAAATCTTCCATTCACAATGGAGCGTGGATTGTGGAATATACAATATAAATGACGAAATTTATGCATTTATCTAAAGAAAATCACGAAAAACACTTAAAAAATCAGCATTTTGAATATTTTGCATTCGAAAGATTCCAGTTTTTTGCTTTTTTTAAAAAAAATACTTGCAAGGATTTCTGAAAACCCTATAATGCGCACCACTTGCTTACGACACGTAACGCCGACTTAGCTCAGTAGGTAGAGCAACTGACTTGTAATCAGTAGGTCACCAGTTCGATTCCGGTAGTCGGCACCATCTTTAATGTGGGCTAAACAAGTATTCAATTATCGTGGAGGGATTCCCGAGCGGCCAAAGGGGGCAGACTGTAAATCTGTTGGCTCAGCCTTCGAAGGTTCGAATCCTTCTCCCTCCACCATCTTCCTTTTAATTGAATCCTAATGGGACAGACGAATTTAGAACAGCGGGCATCGTATAATGGCTATTACCTTAGCCTTCCAAGCTAATGATGCGGGTTCGATTCCCGCTGCCCGCTCCAAACGCTGATATAGCTCAGTTGGTAGAGCGCACCCTTGGTAAGGGTGAGGTCGGCGGTTCAAATCCGCCTATCAGCACCAGTTTCTCTTCTATCTTCATCTTTTTCATTAAACAAAATTTGTATTAACTTCTACAATTTGGTTAATGTGGTAACGTACCATCGTAACCGTGTTTGTTTATTTAGAGGACTTTTAGAATGTCTAAAGAAAAATTTGAACGTACAAAACCGCACGTTAACGTGGGTACAATCGGCCACGTTGACCACGGTAAAACAACCTTAACAGCAGCAATCACAACTGTATTAGCGAAACATTTCGGTGGTGCAGCTCGTGCATTTGACCAAATCGACAACGCACCGGAAGAGAAAGCGCGTGGTATCACCATCAATACTTCACACGTTGAGTATGACACAGCAACCCGTCACTATGCACACGTTGACTGCCCGGGACACGCGGACTATGTTAAAAACATGATTACCGGTGCGGCACAAATGGACGGCGCAATCTTAGTCGTTGCTGCAACAGACGGTCCAATGCCACAAACCCGTGAGCACATCTTA
>NZ_JBGXYA010000032.1:0-8643 GCF_041814905.1 Glaesserella sp.
CGTGTGATTGCGGAATTAGAGCAGGAGTTGGGAGAGCAGTTGTTTAAGCGAAATACACGCCAAATTCGGCTGACTAATTTTGGCGAGCAGTTTTTGATTAAAGCGAAACAACTGCTGGCGGACACCGATAATCTGTTCAAACTCGGCAAGCAACAGACAGACGAAATGGCAGGCGTGGTGCGGATTACCTTTCCCCGTTGGCGTGAGAATGACAAGATTTTAGACGAGCTTTTAACCGCACTTGCGCCGTATCCGCAACTCGTGATTGATTGGCGGGAAGATATGACCAAATTTGATGCGGTGGAACATCGCATTGATATTGGCTTGCGCATCGGGCCTGAACCAAACCCGAATTTTATTATCCGCAAAATTGCCGATTTGCAAGACTGGATTGTCGCTTCGCCCGAATTGTTGGAACGGTTGGGTTCACCGAAAGATTTAGAGGATTTACAGCGCAATTTTCCGTTTTCCTTGCCGATTAACGTGGAAACCGGGCGGGCTTGGGAATTGGTGATGAACGATGCGCAAAAACTGCTGCCGCGAGACGTGCATTTCTACAGTTCCGATCCCGAATACGAGCTAAAAGCGGTGCTGCGCGGCAACGTGGTGGGCTTTATCAGCGAACTGTTCTGCAAACCGCATTTTGACCGCGGCGAGCTGGTCAAACTCCTCCCCGAAATTGGCTACCACGTTAATTCAAGCGGTTAAACAGAAACCGTTCGGTACTTTTATTTTTGAAAGTGTGGAGATTTGGGAATTGGCGAAATAAGCATCACCTTCCGTGAAGAAAATAAGCAGTCGTATCCGAAGGGAAATTTGCAAATGGCAAAATGTTGTTTGAATCCGACCGCTTGTATCACGCCTTACTCCGCAAAATCCCCGTTAAATTTTCTTCCAACCAATCGACTAAATCCGCCAGTTTAGTTCCCGCTTCTTTGCCGTAGTCGGTCAATGAGTATTCCACGTGCGGCGGGACAGTGTTGTAGGATTTGCGAATCAGCATGCCGTCTTGTTCCAACTGCTGTAAGGTTTGGGTCAGCATCCGCTCGCTCACGCCTTCAATCTCTTTACGGATTTCACTGAAACGTCTGGTGCCTTTCATCAATACGATCATCACCAACACGCCCCAGCGGTTGGTCAAGTGCTGCAAAATCTGTCTGGAAGGGCAGTTTGCCGCTAACACATAGCCTCGTCCGGCTAAATCAGAAAATTTTTCCATTTTTATTTCCTTTGATTTCAATCTGTTAAAAATATTTCGAACTTACATTTTTGTAAGTACTTTTTAAAAGTAAGTTATGTGCATATAGTACGCCACATCAACAGGTTTGGCAATTTCAATCAGCTGAATGGAGAAGCGTTTAAACGTTTTATGGCGGCAGGAAAGTTGTTTGAAGTAAGGTAAAGTGCGGTCAAATTTTGATAAGTTTTTTTATTTACGGATTTTTTCAGAATCTCGCCGTTTATGTGGTTCCGTTGGCGTAACATCTTAATAAAAAAGCCGTCCGAATACATTTGCAGACGGCTTTTTATCCTGTGTGATTATTTTAATTTCGCCTTAAAAAACTGTTCAAATTTATCAAACGGAATTTTGTTGGCTTGGTTGTCGTATAAATCCACGTGTGTGGCGTTTGGTACGATATACAATTCTTTATCTTTGCTGCCTAAGGCTTTAAACGCATCTTCCGAGAAATAACGCGAATGGGCTTTTTCGCCGTGAACCAATAAAGCGGGGGCGCGTAATTCATCCGCCCGTTGCAAAATCGGCATATTGATGAACGCAATCGGTGTGGTGGTTGTCCATGCACCGGTTGAACCGACACTACGCGGGTGGTAGCCGTGTTTGGTTTTGTAGAAATCGACATAATCCGCCACGAATTTTGGCGTATCCGCATTGAGCGCGCTGACTTCGGGCAATACAGGCGTATCACTGGTGTTGGCGTAGTCTTTTTTCTGTGCTTCCCAACGGGCGTTGTTCAAATCTTGTTTCATTTTGTAACGGGCATCGGCGTCCACGCCGTCGTTGTAACCTTTTGCCATTACGCGCGTCATATCGTACATAGTACTGGTGGCAACGGCTTTAATGCGGGTATCGGCTGTTGCGGCATTTAAAGCAAAACCGCCCCAACCGCACACGCCCAAAATGCCGATTTTTTCACGATTAACATTATCTAGTGAACCGAGAAAATCCACTGCTGCTGAAAAATCTTCGGTATTGATTTCAGGCGAAGCCGAATTGCGCGGTAAGCCCGAACTTTCGCCGGTAAAGGAACCGTCAAACGCCAAGGTAACAAAACCGCGTTCCGCCAGGGTTTGCGCGTATAAGCCCGAAACTTGCTCTTTCACTGCGCCGAACGGACCGCCCACCGCAATGGCCGGCAATTTGCCTTGCGCATTTTTCGGCATATACAAATCCGCTGCCAAGGTAATGCCGTAGCGGTTTTTAAAGGTGACTTTGCGGTGTTCCACTTTATCGCTTTTCGGGAACACTTTGTCCCATTCTTGGGTTAATTGAATGTGTTGCGCTGGGACGTCTATCGCTGTCGCTGAAGTCATTTCTGCCATAACTGCTCCTGAAAATAAGGTTGAACCGAGGAATAATGCGGTGGTTAGGGTTTTGAGTTTCATTGTCTTGCTCCTAAATAGCTTGGATAAAATCATTCTAGAACGATGATTGCGGTGTAACAATCAATAAAAATAGAATTGTCTATTGCGGAAATGAGAATAATGGTGATAGGGAATATTTAGAAATCGGTGCTTCTGATTTAGGTATTTAAATTGAATAGCCAAAATAGAAGTTTAAAATGTAATAAAATAAATAAAGTATGGTGTTCCCAAATAGTTAGGTATAATATTTTTCGTAAAGCCTGTTACAAAATTTCAAATACTTTCGTTATATGTTTGATACAATAGCTTGTATAGGTAGTAGAATAGAGTGATCATTTTTTCTGTTGAAAATCGAGTATGACTAATGATGCCGCTGTTTTATGTTCTGTAAAGCAAAAAAGTATAGGCTATTTCTTCTTAGTTTTATTAATTAATCAATATATTCTTCAATTTTGTTTTTTATTCCTTCATATTTTTCCAAGCTATTTTTCCAAAAAATATTTTTCTCTATTTGTTCAACTAACTTTTGTAAACTAAATTTTTCTTTATAATCAGTCTCATTATTATAATGTTCAGGAAGGTTTTTATAAAAATCTATGAAGTCACAATGATTTTTTAAATTAATAATTAATTCTTCTAAAGATATCTTAAGATGTTTATTAAAATATTTATGATCGGCCTCCAAAGTGGTATCTACAATCCAAGAGTGAAATTTAATATTTTGAAACTCTTTATCAGTAAACTCAGTATAGTTTTCTTGAATATATTTTAGCTTTCTATCAAGCTGAAAGGCAGCTTTTTTTAATGTGAAGTTTTGGTATTGATAGGCTTCTTTTAAATTTGTTTTTAGAAAGGTTGATTTTAGTTCAATAATTAAGATTGTATTATCTTCTACAACAATTAAATCAATTTCACCAATTAATTTATCTTGAGGGATATATTGACAAAAAGCTCTTAATTTATGATCAATAAATAGTTTTGCTAAATAATTTTCAATAGAGTTAGTTTCATTTTTTAAAGATTCTCTATTTTTATGCAACTTTCTTAGATAATTAACGATACTACCATAAATATTTTGTTTTCCGATACGCTGTGGTATTTGAATAATTCTACCATCTAATTCATAAAATGGTTTTTCTATATAACTATCTTGGTCATTGGCATTTAAATTACAACTCCAAAAATCTAAAATAGCTGTCATTTTCTTGACCTTTTCTCTGTTACTACCTTCCGTAAGCCAAGCCTTTCCCATATTTTTAGCTTTATTTTCCTTAGTTCCGGTAATGATCGGATAAAAATTTTGCCCTGTTATATAATTAGTTAGCGTTAATATTCCTAAAGTTTTAAACGGATGGGCTGGATTAATTTGATAAAATTCTAAAAATGGATCGATAAATGATTTTTGGTAATATTTTTGCTGCATGTTGATGGTAAATAATGTATTAAAAATATCATACTCTTGTTCGTTATTAAGTACTATTTTTTCTACACCATAAATCTCTTTTAACAATAAAATAGCTGCATGAGTGTCTGCAAGTGCCTCTGCTACATGGATAGGTTCATTTTCTTTTAACCAATAATTAAATTTTTCTTTATTTAAGATACTTTCATCTATGCATTTAATACCTCTCCATTTCCAATACATCTGAAGAACAGTAAATTTTTCTGAGTAAAAATCGTTGTCTGATGAACTGACAGTATGGTTTAATTTCTCGTTTTTAAGTGTGTAATTAATTGACTTATTATAAGAAAAGGCATTGAAAACAAAATCAGAAAATAATCCTAATTCAACTTTTAAAGCTATACTTTGTTTAAAGTCTTCATATTCTTGGATTTTCAATGTGGTTAAATTTTTTCCATAAATGAATGGTTCGATTCTACTATTTAAAGAGGGTCTTAAATTTTTATCGGTTAATAACTTTCTACTTTTATGAGCAGTTACAACCATAGAATGTAGAGCATTAAAGATTTTTTCTTGTTGAATAGGTGTTTCTGTATCTATCTGATAAGGGATAACAATACTATCTGATTGTTGAGTTAAGACAATTTCATATAAATATAAACTTGCAAATACAAGCACATCAAGGTGTGTCCATTGCCATTTTTTATTAATAGACAAGTAAGCATCACTTATCGATTGATATTGTTGATTAAGATATTCAACAACTTTAATAAAGGAATTTAGTTTTGGATAATTGTTTTGTTGATTTTTAATAGAAGTCCAACTTAAATGATTTAAATTATTTATTATTCCCGATAAACGAATGGACAAGATCGTGCTTTCTTCATCTAAATCCAAAAATGAAATAATTTGACTTTCAGCTATTTTACCAAAGCGGAAATATTGCGATAGAGCTAATTGCCAATTATCATTTTGTAAATGTGCTTTTTGTAGAAGATGAATAAAATCAGACTGAAAGAATATATCCGTTTTATTTAAATTTTCAGGCATGGAAAATTTTGTATTTCTGTATAAGAATATTTTTACAATTTGGTTTAACGCCTTGTCTTTATCCGAGTTTAGGGACAAATCTTTAAAAATTTGTTCGTAGTAGTTCATAAAATAAAATTCACCATATTCAGTGAGCTCATAGGTTGAATAAAAAAACAACATTTTCATTGAGTTAAACGGTTTGTTAGATTTTCAATCCAAACTACACATTTTTCCTATTTATGAATTTGCGTTCGGAAATTGGTAAAAGGGACAACGGTACTGATATGTACTCATTGGTAAATTACCGAATTTTCAATTGTTGCAAAACTAACAATTCTATTTTGCGATTTTAACGATTAACAAGTAATAAATCTAGCCTTATACTTTCTCCACTCAAAATATGAACCGTAAGGAATTTGTAATATTTATGAGTGGCATTGTTGCTGAATGGAGCAGTAACTGTGTTTGATACGGCACCTGATTAATTGCATACTCTGCATTATATGTTGTTAGTCAGTTTTATATGATAGGAAATAGCACAAAGTTTAATCACTAACCAAGGCAGGATTAAATTAAAATGAACAGAAAATCGCCCGCACTTTTTGTCGGACACGGCAACCCGATGAATGCGTTGGATCCGCAAAATATCTTTAATCAGGGCTTTCAACAAATCACGGCAACCTTTGAGAAACCGAAGCTGATTTTATGTATTTCCGCCCATTGGTATAGCGCAAAATTGCAAGTGATGGGGGCGGAAAATCCGCCGATGATTTACGATTTTCACGGCTTTCCACCGGAATTAAGCGAGATTGTTTACCCGGCGAAAGGCGATCCTGAATTTGCCCGACACATTCAAGGGTTACTGGCGCCAGAACAGGTGGAAATCAATCTGACCCGCGGTTTTGATCACGGTGCTTGGGCGGTGTTGAAATATCTCTACCCAAAGGCGGATATTCCTGTGGTTCAGCTGAGTTTGGATCGCACTAAATCGCCGCAATGGCATTATGAATTGGCGAAAAAATTACGTCCATTGCGTGAACAAGGTGTGTTGATTTTAGGCAGCGGCGACATTGTGCATAATTTAAGGGCGATCAGCTGGGAACATATCGATCAAGTGGGCGCAGGCTACGATTGGGCGTATCAGTTCAGAGATAAAATCAATCAGGCAATGCGTGAACATAACGATGAAGCGTTAATCCATTTTGACCGGTTCGGTGAAAGCGCAGCGCTTTCTGTCCCAACGCCTGATCATTATTTGCCGTTGCTTTATGTAATGGCGCAGCGCGATGAAAATGATGAGATTACTTTGTTTAATGATGAACTGATCGCAGGATCTCTCAGTATGACATCGGTGTTAGTTCGGGCGAAAAGTTAGTGGCGAACCGATAAAGTGCGGTCAAATTTTAAGACGTTTTTGCCAATGAAAAAACTCGCTGAAATCTGACCGCACTTTTAGCTTTCAGTCAGCCTGAAACCGCTTTTGCCACTGTTTTGGGCTGATTTGATGTTTTGCTTTAAAGTGCTGACGGAAGACGGTGGCGGAATGAAAACCGATTTGGTGGGCGATTTCTTCAATGCCGAGTTTGGTGCTTTCTAACAATTCCCGACCTTTTTGTAACCGAACTTCAATCAACCATTCCGTCAATGCCATTCCCGTTGCCTTGCGAAAATGACGAGTAAAAGTGCTGCGGCTCATCATGAGCTTTTCGGCGAGTGTATCAATGGAATAATCGGCGTTTAGGTTGGCTCGCATAATGTCTAGCCATTCATTGATGTTTTCATTGGCGGTTTTGCGGGCGATGGGCTGCTCGATAAATTGAGCCTGTCCGCCTTCCCGATGGGGCGAGATGACCAACAAACGTGCCAGTTGATTGGCAATTTTTATCCCATATTGTCGGCGAACAATCGCTAAACAACAATCCAACCCCGCCGCCGTGCCTGCGGAGGTTATAATGTTTTCATCTTCAATATAAATCGCATTACAATCCAATTTCACTTGCGGAAAACGCTGTCTGAAATCCGCTTCGCCCAGCCAGTGCGTTGTGGCTTTTTTGCCATTCAACAAACCTGCATAGGCAAGGGGATAAGCGCCGTAACACAATCCTACAACGGTAGCACCACGCTGTGCCGCTTGCTGCAATGCCTGCGTTAAGGCGGCAGACGGCATTTGTTCTAATTTATTCCAGCCGAAAATCACCACAAAATCCGCTTGTTCCAGCAAACTCAAATCGCCGTCCGCCTGAATAATGGCCGGCTTGGATTGGGTAACCATTGGATTTTCTGCGACTACTTTCACGTTAAATAACGGTTTGCCGTCAATTTCGGTAGAAAACACCATATAAGGCACGGAAAAATGAAAAGGGCTAAATTGGGGATAAAGCACTAAGGTGACAGTTGGAATAGACATTGTTTTCTCAATCAATAAATTTGACCCGATTTTTACGATATTTGAATAATAAGTCAATGTTTTTTATTTTCCTTTCGTTTCATAATTCTCTCATCGCATACAAGCGGTTTGATTTATCTTATTTTTACAAAAGGAAACACAATGAAACTGAAATCTCTTATTTTTGCTTTAATGGCAACCACCGTTGCAACCACAGCCAATGCTGAAATCAGCTATCAGCATATCCGTAACGCTACCGCTAAAATTGAAATGGCGGGCAGTACGTTTTTGGTCGATCCTTATCTTGCACCCAAAGGCAGCTACGCAGGATTTGAAGGTACAATCAACAGCCAAAAACGTAATCCGTTGATTGAAATGGCAGAGCCGGTCGAAAAAGTCCTTCAAGGTGTAGATGCGGTGATTGTTACCCACACGCACGCAGACCACTGGGATGAATACGCACAAAAAGTGTTACCGAAAACCTTACCGATTTTCGTGCAAAATGCAGGCGATGCACAAATTATTCGTTCGCAAGGATTTAAAGATGTTCGTGTTTTGGGCAAAAATACCGAATTTAACCAGGTAAAATTAAGCAAAACAGGCGGACAACACGGCACGGATCAAATGTATGCGACCCCGCAATTTGCTGAATTATTAGGCGAGGCAATGGGTGTGGTGATGCAAGCAGACGGCGAAAAAACGCTGTATATCGTAGGCGATACTATTTGGAATGAAGAAGTGGAGTTTGCACTCAACCGCTATAAACCTGAAATCATTGTAATGAACACAGGCTACGCACAAGTGGAAGGCAATCCAGACGGCATTATTATGGGCAAAGCTGATGTCGCCAAAGCCCGCCAAGTCGCCCCGCAAGCTGATATTATCACCGTGCATATGGATGCGGTCAATCATGCTGCCGTTACTTCAGATGAAATGCGGAAATTTGTGAAAGAAAATAAACTGAGCAAGGTCGCTGTGCCGAAAGAAAGCGAAGTGTTGAAATACTAAAAATCAGAAAAAGTGCGGTCAAATTTTAAGAAGTTTTTGCCAATGAAAAAACTCGCTGAAATCTGACCGCACTTTTCACGTTAATGTTCAAAGATCAAGGTGCAAAAGTCATTTTTACCTTTCCTGTTCCCACCGCATTTTTTAGTTTGTCCGCGTTTTGAATTTTGCCTAAACGGGTATAACGATAGGACGAATGGAAACTTTCGTAAAA
>NZ_JBGXYA010000033.1:0-30999 GCF_041814905.1 Glaesserella sp.
AATAAAGTGTGGTCTTTACCCATACCTACATTGCTACCTGCGTGGAATTTTGTACCACGTTGACGAACGATGATGCTACCTGCTAATACAGATTCGCCACCGAAACGTTTAACACCAAGGCGTTTAGCTTCAGAGTCACGACCGTTACGAGTTGAACCACCAGCTTTTTTAGTTGCCATCTACTTGATCTCCTCTGAAATTATGCTTGAATCCCAGTGATTTTCACTTCTGTGAACCACTGACGATGACCTTGTTGTTTACGGCTGTGTTTACGACGACGGAATTTAACGATGCGAACTTTTTCGCCACGACCGTGTGCAACCACTTCTGCCACTACTTTACCGCCGGCAACAACCGGGGTACCGATTTTAACATCTTCACCATTAACGACCATTAACACTGAGTCGAATTCAACTTTTTCACCCGTCGCTACTTCAAGTTTTTCTAAACGAACAACTTGACCTTCGCTTACTCGGTGTTGTTTGCCGCCACTTTGGAAAACTGCGTACATATTTACTCCGCTAATATGTGCCTATCGCTGCGCGTTTGGCACCCTTAAATTCATATAAAATAGGTGCGCAATTCTACGCAAAAAGTAAAATGAGAGCAAGTAACATTTTGATAAAATTTCAAATTAATTCATGAGCGAATAAAAAAGATCGCATAGATGGAAACCTCCAGGCGATCTTGATAATAAAAATAAGGTGTTAGTTACTGTTTAAAGCTTTTCCATTTACCATTTACTGCAGTACCGATTACCTCAAATTGATGGTTAAAGGCAGTAAGGTTAGCGATTTTACCTGCGCCGATTGAGCCAAGTTTATCCTCAACATGGATTGCTCTGGCTGGGTAAAGCGTACACATTCGGATTACTTCGTCGAGAGAGAGAGCCGTATGTTGCATCATGTTGCGGATTGATTCGATCATTGTTACCGCTGCACCGCCAAGGCTACCGAATTCATCGATGCATTTTCCGTCTTTATATAACACTTTTTTGCCAACAAAAATAAAATATTCCATATCCGTTGTGCCGGCAGGTGCAACCGCATCGGTGACGATCACGAGTTTATCGCCTTTGACTTTCTTCGCAATCCGAACATTGCTCCAATCGACGTGCAAGCCGTCCACGATAATACCGGCATAAATATCACTGTCCAATACGGCACCGACCACACCGCCATCACGTCCCGAGCTTATCGGCGACATCGCATTGTGTAGGTGGGTCGCAAAGCCGATACCCTCTTGAATGCGTTGTTTAGCTTGAGCAAAAGTCGCATTGGAATGCCCGAGAGAAACAATGATCCCTGCATCCACAAATGTTTTAATATGATCCGCTGTTGGATTTTCAGCCGCAAGGGTAATTTTGGTAATCACATCACTATTATTGCAAAGAAATTCCAACATCTCCGGATGAATTTCGCGGATATATTCAGGGCGATGGACGCCTTTTTTCGCCACACTTAAATAAGGACCTTCCAAATGTAAACCGAGCGCTTGATTTTTATGTTTGGCAAGATAATCGCGCATCACTTGTACCGCTTCTTTCATCCCTTCGTCAGGCGAGGTGATAAACGTCGGCAAATAACTTGTACAACCCGATTTTTCGTTAGTTTCTTGCATAATTTCGAGGGTGCGAACGCTAATATCTTCATTAAACATCACACCACCGCAACCGTTTAGTTGTAAATCAATGAAACCGGCGGAGAGATTTGCGCCTTCTAAATCGATTTGACGGAGATCTTTCGGAAGATCCCGTTGGTGAACAATCTCTTCGATTTTATCCCCGTTAACGATGACCGCATGTTGATAAAGAATTTTATCACCGGTATAAATGACGCAATTTGTTAAGGCATAGTGGTTCATTTGTCCTCCTAACGAGCTACATTTTTCTCTAACTGCTTGAAGTATTTAACCGTTTTGACTTTTAGTTCTTGTGTTGCCGGTTCGTCACAGACAACGACTGCACGACGGTGTAGTTGTATCGCACTGATTGTCCATAAGTGATTAATCGGGCCTTCGACCGCTGCTTGCAAGGCTTGTGCTTTGTTATGTCCAGTTACTAAAATCAATACTTCTTCTGCATCTAATAATGTACCGACACCCACGGTTAAAGCAAATTTCGGCACTTTATTCACATCATTGTCAAAAAAACGGGAATTGGCAATCAAAGTATCTTCCGTTAATGTTTTAATACGGGTGCGAGAACTTAACGAAGAGGCGGGTTCATTAAACGCAATATGACCGTCCACGCCCACACCGCCCATAAACAGATTCACTTTACCGTAAGAGCGCATTTTTTCTTCATAACGTTCGCATTCTGCATTCACATCTTCCGCCATACCGTTTAAAAGATTAATATTTTGTGGCTGAATATCAACGTGGTTGAAAAAGTTTTCATGCATAAAAGTATGGTAACTTTCCGGGTGTTCCTTAGGTAAGCCTACGTATTCGTCCATGTTAAAGGTCACGACATTTTTAAAACTCACTTCACCCGCTTGATAGAGTCTGATTAGCTCTTTATAGGTTTTTTGTGGCGTCCCGCCGGTTGGTAAGCCTAATACAAATGGTTTTTCAGCAGTCGGCTTAAAGGCATTGATTTTATCGACAATATAACGGGCAGCCCATTGACTGACTTGTTCTGCACAATCCAAAGGTATTAAACGCATAGTCTGATCTCCTCAAAATAACAATAAATGGAATAAAACTTCAATATTGATCATTTTAAAAGAAAATTTACTTCATTTGTAGAATATCTCCCTAAAATTTGAACAAGATCACATTTTTGTGACGGATTTGGAAGCCTTGGCTGCGGACTGAGATCACCCCCATGAAAACGCATAAGTTTAGCGTGACAAAGCAAGATATAAGCGGTCGTTTTTCGGGAGAAATTTGCAAATTTCAGCCTCAATCAGACCGCTTGTACATTCAATGGTTAGGTCGCACGAATTAATCGGCTCATCACTTGCCCTGCGGTTTTTTCTTTCAGAATTTGCCAATTTTCTGGTAGCGTCAACGGCGGATGGTTTTTTTCGGTTTCGACATAAATCAGCGCATTCGGCGCAAGCCAGCCGTTGTGTTGTAAACGGCTTAATATTTGCGGAACAAACCCAAGATGAAACGGCGGATCAACGAACACAATATCGAAAGGCTCTTCGTGGTTGGGATGGGAGAGAAATTGCAAACTATCGGTGTGAACCACGGCGGCATTTACAGTTTTCAGGCTTTGCAGATTTTTTTTCAGCTGATTTACCGCATTTGCAAATTTTTCTAAAAAAGTGACCGCTTGTGCTTGGCGCGAAAGGGCTTCAATGCCGAGTGAGCCACTGCCCGCAAAGCAGTCTAAACAACGTGCACCTGGGACATCCATCATCAACCAATTGAATAACGTTTCTTTCACGCGGTCAGTGGTTGGGCGCAATCCTTCAGCATTTAGCACCGGTAATTTTCTTCCGCGCCACAAGCCCGCGATGATACGGACTTCGCCTGTCGGACGATTCTGTACAGAAATTTGCGTTTTTTTCATACTCATTCACAAAAATAATCGATAAAAATGGTAAACTAGTGCAAGTTTATTCCATTTTGATAAAAAATGGATTTTTAATTTTATGAGAGAGTAAAAAAATGACAGACGAAAAAAAGAAAAAAGGTTTTTGGTCTTGGTTGGGATTCGGTAAAAAAGAACAACAAACAGAAGAACGCCAACATGAAGAGCCTGCGGCAGATCAAGTGCAAGCCGAACAAACACAAGATGTCGTAGACACGCAACAAGCGGTCGGTTCCGAGCCACAAAATGCAAAATCTGAGCAAGCGCTTGCTTCCGCGGAAAGTCTTGAGGAAGTGATTGATTCCGTTAAAGAAAAAACAGAAAACTATGTTGAACAGGTCAAAGTGCAGGCGGAGTCTTTCGCAGATAAAGCGGAAGCCTTTGTCGAGCAGTTAGAAGATAACGTTGAACAAAAAATTGATACCCTTGAAGATACATTTGAGTCGGTGAAAGAGACGGTGGAAGAAAAAACCGAGGCACTCAAAGAGACTTTAGCACAGAAATTTGACGAATTAAAAGAGAGCGCCGAAGAGCAGTTAGAAACCTTCAAAGACATTGCAGAGCAGAAATTTGACACTTTCAAAGAAACCGTTGAGCAGAACGTTGAGGTCATTCAACAAACCGCTGAACAGAAAATCGACAACATAAAAGAGATCATTGAAGAAAAAGTTGAACAGGTTGAAGCTTTTTTTGATAAACCTCACGCAGAGGAACAATCAGACGACGATCGATTTGACGAATTTGCTGAAGGCGAAACGGAAGACGCGTTGGATGCTGAAGAAAATGCTGACACGCAAGCACCGTATCAGGAAAAACCGAGTGAAGGCGGATTTTTCAGCCGTTTGATTAAAGGCTTAATTAAAACGAAAGAAAGTATCGGCTCCGGTTTCCGCAATTTTTTCCGTGGTAAAAAAATTGATGATGATCTGTTTGAAGAGCTTGAAGAGCAGTTGCTTGTGGCGGATTTAGGTATGCCGACCACGACGAAAATCATCAATAATTTGACGCAACATGCGACAAAGCAGCAATTGCGTGATGCCGAATTACTGTATCAACAGCTAAAAGTAGAATTAGGCGAAGTATTAAAACCGGTAGCCAAACCGTTGGTTTTAGACGATAAAAAACCGTATGTGATTTTAATGGTCGGGGTAAATGGCGTGGGTAAAACCACTACGATCGGTAAATTAGCCCGTAAATTCCAAGCGGAAGGTAAATCGGTGATGCTGGCGGCGGGAGATACTTTCCGTGCCGCGGCAGTTGAGCAGCTACAAGTGTGGGGTGAACGCAATAACATTCCGGTGGTTGCTCAAAGTAGCGGTTCCGATTCTGCATCCGTTATCTTTGATGCCATGCAGTCGGCAGCCGCTAAAGGTATTGATGTGTTGATTGCCGACACGGCAGGGCGTTTGCAGAATAAAAATAATTTGATGGATGAGCTGAAAAAAATCGTACGGGTAATGAAAAAATATGATGAAACGGCTCCGCACGAAATTATGCTGACCTTAGATGCCGGAACCGGGCAGAATGCCATTAGCCAAGCAAAATTGTTTAACGAAGCGGTCGGATTAACCGGTATTACCTTGACTAAATTAGACGGAACAGCCAAGGGCGGTGTGATATTTGCCATTGCCGATCAATTTAATATCCCGATTCGCTATATCGGTGTGGGTGAGAAAATCGATGATTTACGCCCGTTTAACGCCGAAGAATTTATTGAGGCGCTGTTCGCCCACGAGGAAGAAAAATAATGATTAAATTTACTAATGTCAGTAAAGCCTATAAAGGCGGTGGCAGACCCGCTTTGCAAGGCATTACTTTTCATCTGCCGAAAGGAGAAATGGCGTATATAACCGGTCATTCGGGTGCAGGTAAAACCACTTTACTTAAATTGATTATGGGTATTGAGCGTGCTAACGGCGGGCAAGTGGTGTTTAACGGACACGATATTACTCGTCTTGCGGAACATGAATTACCGTTTTTACGCCGTCAAATCGGAATGGTTCACCAAAATTATAGCCTGTTGACCGATCGCTCGATCCTCGATAATGTTGCGTTACCGCTGATTATTATGGGTTTAAACCAAGCGACGGTAGAGCGTGAAGCACGTCTTGCATTGGCACGTGTCGGTTTAGAAAATAAAGCAAATTTTCTACCGCTTCACCTTTCCGGCGGTGAACAACAACGGGTCGATATTGCTCGTGCGATCGTGCATCGCCCGCAATTATTGTTAGCGGATGAGCCGACCGGTAACTTAGACGATAAACTTTCTTTTGAAATTTTCCGTTTATTTGAAGAATTTAACAAAGCGGGGACAACCGTCTTAATTGCAACCCACGACAGTAACATTATCACACAACGTCCGAAGCCGTGTTTGGTGTTGGAAGAAGGTCATTTAAAGGCGTAAGGGCAAAATATGTTTCATTCATTTAATACTCAAACGCGTTATATTTTACGCTCGCTACGGCAAGATCTGCTTAAGCGTAAATTCGGTACATTGTTGACGATCTTGGTGATCGCTGTTTCATTAACGATTCCGACCGTCAGCTATTTATTATGGAAAAATACCCGCCAAGCCGCCTCCGAGTTTTATCCGGAACCCGAGTTGACGGTTTATTTGCATAAAAATCTCGCGGAGAACGATGTGCAGACAGTCGTGGAACGTATTCGTCAATTTGATGCGGATAAGATCGAATCCCTTAACTATATTTCACGTCAACAAAGTTTGGATGAGTTTCGTACTTGGTCGGGTTTTGGCGATGCTTTAGATATTTTGGATGACAACCCGTTGCCAGCGGTGGTTATGCTGAAACCGAAAAGCGACTTTACTTCTCCGGAAAATATGTTAGCGCTGCGTGACGGATTACAGAAAATCAAAGGCGTACAGGAAGTTCGTTTGGACAACGGTTGGTTAGAGAAATTGACCGCCTTAACCCAATTAATCGCAAGAGTGGCAGTGACTTGTACGTTATTGATGTTTATTGCTGTATTTTTAGTGATCAGCAATAGTGTTCGATCCGACGTGTCCAACAGCCGCGCCTCCATTGACGTTATGCAGTTATTGGGCGCAACCGACCATTTTATCTCTCGTCCGTTCCTTTATACCGGTATGATTTATGGTTTATTCGGTAGTTTATTGGCTTTATTGTTTAGTTGGATGACAATCAGTTATTTTACCGGTGTGGTACGCTATGTGTCGGATATGTTTACGGTCAAATTTGAACTGCACGGTTTTGACTCAAGTGAAATCTTGTTAATCATCGTGTCAAGCGTTTTCTTAGGGTGGCTTTCCGCTAAAATCGCGACGAGTCGCTATATCCAAAAAATTGGCGGAAGATATTAGCGTCAAATATTGCGTTAACCTTTGTCGAAATAAATAAACAAGCGGTCGTTTTTGCCAAAAAATTTGCAAATCCGACTGCTTGTTCTTTATTTATTTACTGATGGTATCCATCCATTGGAACAGCTCGTCCAGATCGTAGTCGCCCGAATGCGGCACCGCCCACGGTGTTTCGTAATCAACTTTTTTACCTTGCATCTGTAATTTGATTGCCAACATCGCACTAATAGCGTGCGACGTATCGCGATCGGACGTACCGACGCGAATCCGCCAATGTTCCGCCGCTTTCGGATTATCCACATAATTCATAGCGTTCATCAGTTTGACGGTTTCTGCATCCGTCATACCGCCTTGAGCCGTACTGCGCTTGAGTGAATACTCGGTAAAGTGACGGTTGTTGACGGTCTCCGTACCGAACAGATTATTTTCCCCCGTACTTAAGTCAAAAGCATCGAATGCCGGTGGTGATTTCATCCGTTTTTCCGAATGAATGTAGCCGTTCCAATCCATATCGGTCACACCGTCTTGACTGAATGTCAGCCATGTTTTATCACTTAAATCGCTACCGTTTTTACGGGCTTTATCCGCCGCTCGAACAATCACTTTTTTCACATAGTCTTTGAATGAGCCGTTGCCTTGTGCATCAAGAGTCAGCGCATTTCCTTTTTCATCTTTTAAGTTCAACCCGTTTAAATAGGCGGGGAATAAAGCTTTCAATTCGTTCGACGTTTGTATTTCCGCCGCGGTTAACGTGCCTTCAAGTTTCGGCATCGGTTTTGAACGATCATTAAACGTAGCGGCATTCAGTTTACTCATATCCATGCGGCTATAGTCGTTTAAGCCGTTAAACTCCCATTCATACGCGCTATCGGCGTGTTCAAGATTGGTAATCGGGCAATAGGCAGAAACGGCAAAAATCGCATCACTGGCTTCCGCTGCACCGATTTGTTTGAAATAGTCCGCATAATCCGGGTTATCTCCGCTTGCGCCGAGTAACGCCGACAGCGCGCCGCCCGCACTGGTACCGTTGGAAATAATTTTGTTCGCATCGCCAGGCATTCTACCGTCATTAAAATGTAAATAACGAACTGCGGATTTTAAATCGATAATGACAGCAGGGGCTTTGCCGGTGTATTTCCCGCCTTGCTCTAAAGTTCGCCCGCGAGCGCCGACACTGGCAACAACATAACCTTTGGCGAGAGCGGTTTGAATTGCATTCGGTTTATCGCTGGCATCAAACTCTTTTTTGTCATAGGTTGCCGCTTTCGCCGGCATATAACCGCCAACAGCGTTCGGTAGGAAAATCGGTGCGGTTTGTGCGTTAAAGCCATTGATTTCACCGTTATTGAAATAGGCTTCCGGCACATAGAAATTGATGGTTTGGTAATCCGGCTCTAACGGATTTTGTACATACACGATTTTTTCAAAGGCACGGAATTTCACTTTTTCGCCATTTACCGTTGTCTCCAGACTCCGGTAGTGTTTATCATTGAATTCAAGTTGATAGCCCCTGTCGGTTTTATTGAAATAGGACAGATCGGCAAGCGGATCCGGTTGCATGGTCGGTGCTGCCAATACGCTACCGGCGATCGTTGCGGCGATGAGCACGGTGAGTTGATTTTGTTTCATAGTATCTCCGAATAGGTTGGTTGTTTTACATAAATCTGTTCGTTTTCGCTCTGATTAGAACGGTAAAGTGGTATTATGTTCCGTGTTTTATCGGATTATACGGAATCGTTAGCGGATGTCGATTTTACCTCCTTCAATACAACATTATCTCACTCAACAACACGTTGTCGGCATTACTGCGAAATATCAGCAGGAAATATGGGCGGCAAGCTGTTTTTATGCCTTTGAGCCTGACACCGTCAGTTTGATTTTATTGACAAGCCGTGAGACTTATCACGGGCAGTTGATGTTAAAAGATTCCCATGTGGTTGGGACGATTTCCGATCAAATCACACAAGTGAGTGAAATCCAAGGTATTCAGTTTGCCGGACAAGCCGAATTACTGACTACGGAATATGAACGCCCTTTGGCTTTGTATATTGAACGTCACCCAATCGCTAAATTACACCAAACCGATGTATGGCGAATTCGTTTAGATAAAATCAAATTTACCGATAATACATTTAGGTTTGCGCACAAGGAAATGTGGCAGAGAGAGTGAAACAAGCGGTCGGTTTTAGCCCAAAATTTGCAAAATTTCTGCCAAAAATGACCGCTTGTCGGCATTAATTCCCCAACTTCTGTTTTGCCATCCATTGAAACAGAGAGTCACCTTGCGGATTGAACGGCATATTTCTGAGGCTGTAAATCCAAGACCAATGGCCGTTATATTCCTGATCGTCGATTTTCACTTCCGGATAGACAGTGAGAATCGCACCTGAGTCGCGTAATTCTTCAAACACTCGTTTACTTGTGGCGCTATAAGAGATTGTCGGGTCGTTGGCCGCGTGTACTAACCAGAGCGGTTTGTGTTTGATTTTTTGCAGATCTTCCGCCGTAGTCGGTTGTCCGCCTGCAACGACCGCACGATCTAATGCCGGAGCAGAAACGTTGGCTGCGGCAAACAGATTCGGATATTCAATTAACATTCTTAACGCCATATATCCGCCGGCAGAAGCGCCGAATAGGTAAATACGTTCAGGATCGATAGCATGTTCAGCGACGACCTCATCAATCAAGCTTTTCATTTTTTGAATATAACCTTTGGAATAATTGTTATACCAAGTATCCGGCGCTTGAGGCGCAATGACGTAAGCACCACCGAAAATTTGCTGGGTTTGCGGGGTAACGAACGTCACGGCTCCGCGATTCGCAAGTATTTGGGAGCGATTATTTTGATAATCGGCGTATCCGCCTTCACCATTGCCGTGTAGCCAAATGATCAGCGGGCGTTTTCCTTCCGCATTTTGAGGTTGATAAAATTGATATTGGATCTGTTGTTTTGACACTTTTGGCGAGAAGAGATCGACTTCGTGATCGACGGTTTTTTGTTGTTGGAACTCGCTGTCTTGCGGAAGGTTACTGATAGGATGTTGCAGGACGAGTTGATAATCCAAATTAAGCAGTAAGTTACGATTAATATCCCCGGAAGCATAAGCCAGCGTATTCGCGCCGATAATATCTTTGCCTGATTCAAGGGTTAATAAAATATTGCCGTTTTCGGTGAGAGATATTTGTTCAATGTTGCGTTGAGTGTCAAAGACTCCGACAACTTTATTTTGTCGGACATCAATCGGTAATTGCCCTTTGGCGCGGACTTTAAACAGTTTTTTGTTAAGCTCGTCCTCATTGAGCTTAAGATCTTTGGTTTCAAGCTCAATAGCGACGATATTCTGACCGTAATCAAATACTTGAGCTTTTAGGTTAAAATTAATTTGCTGTGCGTAAGCGGCAATCGCTAGAGTGAATGTAGAAAGTAGAATGGCGGTTTTCATCATGGCTCCTTAAAATCGCGTTTTAGCGCTTTACTTAAATGGTGATTTCAATCTGATTCTGTTCAATCGCAACTACACAGCTCTCATAATAGCCGTCACCGGTGGTACGCGGACCGCTGATGACGAGATAGCCGTCATTTTTAAGCCGTTCGGTCAGTTGATCGACTTTTTCTTTACTTCCTACACTAAAAGCAAGGTGAACCAAACCGGTTCGGTTTAGCCCTTTTTCTTCATCTTGCATTTCAGGTTTATGCATAATCTCTAAGCGTGCCCCCTCGGCAAAACTTAAAAAATAGGAACGGAAATGAGTTCGAGGGTTGTAATACATTGCATTGGATGTTGCATTAAAGTAACGAATAAAAAACTGCTTAGCCGCTTCTAAATCATTGACATACATAGCAACATGTTCAATTTTCATCTTTATTCCTTAAATTAATCCGAAATGTTTAAATGCGTTATATAATCCGTCTTGTTCGACATCCTCGGTAATGTAATCTGCAATTGCTTTGATCTCTTCTCCGCCGTTACCCATTGCAACGCCAACGGCACAATATTCCAACATCGGAATATCAATGCTGGCATCGCCGAATGCAAAGGTGTCGGAAATATCGGCGTTTAAATATTGTAATAGCACATCAATAGCATGCGCTTTGGTTATATCTTTTACACCCAGATCGCCGAATAAAGCAACTTCACCCACACCGCCCCAAGTGCCGGCTTTCAGCTCGGGAAATGCCTGTTTGGCATCTAAGTGATCTTGATAACGGTTTAAAACAAAACTGATTTTATTCAGATCATTGCGATAAAGTTCTCCGTTAAAAATGATACCGTGCATAACATCATCCACTTCCAACAGCTCCGCATTTGCAGCTCCTTTGCCGTGCATATATTGGCGCAGAGCGGGGCGGGCCTTTTGTTTAAAATCAGGTGAAGCGAATAAACCGTTATTACTTTCCAGATAAAAACTCAACCCGCGTTCCGTTAACCAGTCCACGACTCGATGAGCAACGTCTTCGGGAATCACTTGATGCATCACGACGTGATTTTGGTGTTCCACATAACTGCCGTTACCGCCGATCATACCGTCTAAGCCAATATCCCATAATTCGGGTTGGACTTCCGCACGGCTGCGTCCGGTGGAAATGTAGACTTTATGCCCGTTAGCACGGGCTTGTTGAATCGCTTTAACGGCGGAGGTCGGAATACGGTTTTGGTAATCAACCAAGGTGCCGTCTACGTCTAAAAAGATGATTTTATTCATAAGTGAAATTGCTCCGGAAATTAACTCTCTCATCTCGATCTGCATGTTAATTTAACCTCCTCCCGTAAAGAGAGAAGGATGAGAGATATTTGCAAAAAATGGCTCGAAACTGACCGCTTGTAGTTGCTCCACAAGCGGCAGAGGCATTTTTAACTCAGATCCGCCCCGTTGCTGGCGATCACTTTTTTATACCAGAAGAACGAATCTTTACGGATACGTTGGCGGGAGCCGTTGCCGTCATCATCGATATCGACGAAAATAAAGCCGTAGCGTTTCGACATCTCGGACGTCGACATACTGACCAAATCAATCGGTCCCCATTCAAGATAACCCCACAATTCCACCCCGTCGGTAATCGCTTCCTGCATTTGGCGAATATGAGCACGCAGGTAATCGATACGGTAGCTGTCGTGGACTTTACCGTCTTCAACTTTATCATAAGCGCCCAAGCCGTTCTCGACAATAAACAGCGGTTTTTGATAGCGGTCGTACATTTCGTTTAAGGTTAAACGCAACCCGATCGGATCGATTTGCCAACCCCAATCGGACGCTTGTAAATACGGATTTTTCACCCCTTCAATCAAGTTACCACCGACACGTTCGCCCTGATCTTCATGGGTGGTAACGCAGACTGACATGTAATAACTGAATGAAATGAAGTCGACCGGATATTGTTTGAGAATTGCATCGTCCCCCGCTTCTTTTTGAATGTGAACATTATTTTCCGCCCAATGACGCAGCATATATTTCGGGTATTCTCCGCGGGCATGAACATCCGTATAGAACAGATTTTGCTGATTGCCCCATTGCGCTTTGCGTTGATCCAACGGATCCGCCGTCAGCGCGTAATGCAACATTCTTGCCAACATGCATCCCATTTTTCCGTCAGGAATGATCTCATGCAATGCTTTGGTGGCGAGTGAACTTGCGATAAATTGGTGATGTAGTGCTTGGTATTTGGCGTTCTCACGTTCGGCTTCAGGTACGCGATCGATCACTAAACCGGCGCCGGTATACGGGCTGTGCATGGTGACCATATTGATTTCATTGAAGGTTAGCCAGTATTTCACTTTATCTTTATAGCGACGGAACACGGTTTCGGCATAACGGACAAAATGCCCGACAACGGCTCGGTCTAAGAAGCCGTTATAACGCTGTACCAAACCAAGCGGAATCTCATAGTGGCAGAGCGTAACCATCGGTTGAATACCGTGTTTGAGTAATTCGTCAAAGATGCGATCGTAAAACGCCAAGCCTTCTTCGTTCGGTTGTTCGTCATAACCGTTCGGGAAAATACGCGCCCAGTGAATCGAGATACGGAACATTTTAAAGCCCATTTCCGCCAACAGTGCAATATCGTCTTTATAAGTGTGATAGAAATCAATCCCGTCACGTTTCGGAAAACGCGCATTAAATTTACCGGAAAGAATCTCTTCAATACGTTGTGAAGACACTTCAATAGATGCACTGTGCGCCCCCCGTTCCGCTTTCGGCACGAAAGCCACCATATCCGCACTGGATAAGCCTTTGCCGCCTTGGTCGAAACCGCCTTCGATTTGGTTTGCCGCCGTGGCTCCGCCCCATAAAAAGTGTTGTGGGAAAGGTTTTAAATTACTCATAGAAACATCTCCTGTGTTGAGTGAATATTATGTTAGCAGGGCAATAAAAAAGCCTAAACAAACCGGGTTTTGTCTCCCGATTTGCTTAGGCTTGCCGAATTAACGTAACACCCTAAGGGTTATTAATACGCCCGACTATACGCCGAATGAAAAATGATTTCAAAGTCGATGCCGTGAAAGTGTGAATGAGATCACAAAAAATATTCATTTAACCGCGCTAAGTGAATTTAAGTTGTTTTTGGCAAAAATTATCCGAAGAAACACCGCCGAGAACCCTCTTTCCCATTCTTATTTTATATATCACATTCGGTTTTCTTATTTCTCACGCGAAATCGAGAATGTTTTAATGCAGCCGACTTGCAAAAAAACAGTGGCTGATCTTCCCTGCGGAGCGCCACGGATGACACTCAAGGAGATCCAGATGAAAAACAGTCTATCGAAAAACAACCTTCGCCATACCCTGAATGCCATTAAACACATTCCTCTATTTGCCGGCATGTTAACCGTGATGATGACATCGCTCTCCCATGCCAATGAATTATTAAACGTCTCTTACGATCCGACCAGAGAATTATATAAAAGCTATAACCAAGCGTTTGCCGAGCATTGGAAAGCCACACAAGGTGAAACCATTCGAATTAAAACGTCCCACGGCGGTTCCGGCAAGCAAGCGCGTTCCGTTATTGACGGCTTGCAAGCCGATGTCGTGACATTGGCTTTAGCGGGCGATATTGATGCGATAAATCGCAACCAAACGCTTATTGAACCGGGTTGGCAAAAAGAGTTTGCCAACAACAGTACGCCTTACACTTCCACGATTGTTTTTTTAGTAAGGAAAGGAAATCCGAAAAATATCCGCGATTGGGACGATTTAACCCGTGAGGGCGTAGAAGTCATTACACCGAATCCGAAAACCTCGGGCGGTGCACGTTGGAACTTTTTAGCGGCATGGGCGTTTGCTAAAGAAAAATTCGGTTCGGACGATAAAGCCTTGGAATTCGTCACGACCATTTACAAACATGCTCCCGTACTGGATACCGGTGCGCGAGGGGCGACCACCAGCTTTGTCCAACGAGGATTGGGGGATGTATTGATTGCTTGGGAAAACGAAGCGCATTTAGCATTAAACGAACAAGGCGGTAGTGAGTTTGAAATTGTGACGCCCTCTCTCTCCATACTTGCCGAACCACCCGTAGCGATCGTTGATAAAGTCGTGGATAAGAAAGGAACCCGCCGACAAGCAACAGCATATTTGGAATATCTCTATAGTGACGAAGCGCAGCATATTATTGCCAAAAGTTTTTATCGTCCGAGCAATCCGACCATTCTTGAACAATATCGTCAACAATTTCCGACATTAAAACTGGTGACCGTCGATCACTATTTTAACGGCTGGGAAAACGCACAAAACACCTATTTTGCCGACGGTGGTATTTTCGACAAAATTTTTGCCGAACTGAATAAATAATCGGCGGGCGTTCGAATCGGATTCGAACGCCAAAATAAGGAGTGATTTATGGCTATCGTTTCCTCCCGCATTATCCCGGGGTTCGGATTGACGCTGGGTTATACCGTGAGTTTTTTAAGCATTATTGTGTTGATTCCGTTATTCGGATTGTTTTTATTTTCCACTCAAATTACTTGGGCGGAATTAGTCGAATTACTGACCGGTAAGCAACTGCTACTGTCGTTATGGCTCTCTTTACGGACAGCCTTTACCGCCGCACTATTAAATGCCCTGTTGGGCGGTATTTTAGCGTGGACATTGGTGCGTTACCGTTTTGTCGGACGTAAATTTATCGATACTTTTATCGATATGCCGTTTGCCTTACCGACTGCCGTCGCCGGGATCGCTTTAACGGCAATTTACGCGCAAAACGGTGTTATCGGGCAGTGGTTTTCGATAAAAATCGCCTATACCCCAATCGGCATTACGTTGGCATTACTGTTTGTCACCTTGCCGTTTGTCGTCAGAACACTGCAACCGGTATTACAAGATTTACCGAAAGACGTGGAAGAAGCCGCCGGCATTTTGGGGGCAAACCGACTACAGATTTTCTTTCACGTGATTTTACCCGCCATTTTGCCCGCTTGGATTACCGGTTTTACGCTGGCATTTGCCCGCGCCATCGGCGAATACGGTTCCGTCGTATTTATTGCCGGTAACATTCCGTTTAAAACCGAGATCTTACCGTTACTGATTGTGTCAAAACTGGATCAATATAATTATGTCGGTGCCGCCGCCTTGGGAATTTTAATGTTACTTATCTCGTTCACGTTGTTATTCGCAATTAACCTGATTCAACGTCGATTAGCCGATTTTGCGTCTTAAGGAGCAAAGATGTCAGTAACTACATCTAAATACACTGTGACGGATTATGCTTTAATTATCCTCTCTTTCATTATTTTTGCCGTCTTATTGGTACTTCCGTTGTATGTGGTTGTTTCACAAGGATTGAGTGAAGGCTTTCCCGTTTTTTGGGAAAATATTCTTGAACCGGATACCATTTCTGCGTTAAAGCTGACCTTGCTTGCCGCCGCTATTGCGGTGCCGTTAAACATCATATTCGGTATCTCTGCGGCGTGGTTAGTCACTAAATATCAGTTCAAAGGACGGCAATTTCTGATTACCTTAATTGATTTGCCTTTCTCCGTCTCACCGATTGTCGCCGGTTTGATTTATGTCTTGCTGTTCGGTGCACAAAGCTGGTTATATCCGTATTTGACCGAATGGGATATCCAGATCGTTTACGCCGTTCCCGGCATCATACTTGCCACGATATTTGTTTCCGTACCGTTTGTCGCACGCGAGCTTATTCCGATTATGGAGGCACAGGGAACCGGTGAAGAAGAAGCGGCAACGGTACTCGGCGCAAACGGCTGGCAAATCTTTTGGCATGTCACTTTACCGAATATCAAATGGGCATTATTACACGGTGTCGTATTATGTACCGCCCGCGCGTTAGGGGAATTCGGCGCCGTTTCGGTTATTTCGGGGCACATCCGCGGTTACACCAACACGTTACCGTTACATATCGAAATTTTGTACAACGAATACAACATTGTCGCGGCATTCAGCGTGGCGATTTTATTATTACTTCTTTCACTCGTTTTATTATTAGCCCGTCAATGGACGGAAAGTAAATTGAGCCGCGAATTGGCCTAGGGGGATTCATGAGCATTACCATTGAACATATTCAAAAAACCTTTGATCACTTCACCGCCTTAAAAGACATCAACTTTACCGTAAACAAAGGTGAACTGGCGGCATTACTCGGACCGTCCGGTTGCGGTAAAACGACGCTTTTGCGTATTATTGCCGGATTGGAACAGCCTACAAGCGGTCAGATCTTCTTTGAAAATTGCAATGTCAGCGCACTCAGCGCCAAAGATCGCGATATCGGCTTTGTTTTTCAAAGTTACGCATTGTTTCGACATATGACCGTCGCACAAAATGTAGCATTCGGCTTAAAAGTTAAACCGAGAGCTCAGCGTTTAAGTGATGCGGAAATTGATCGTAAAGTACGCGAATTATTGGATTTAGTTCAGCTTAACCGTTTTTCAAGCTATTACCCCGATCAGCTTTCCGGCGGACAGCGTCAACGTGTCGCCTTGGCTCGGGCATTGGCCATTCAACCGAAAGTACTGCTACTTGATGAACCGTTCAGCGCATTGGATGCAACGGTACGGAAAGAACTTCGTCGCTGGTTGCGGGATTTTCATCATGAAATCAATGTCACCAGCCTGTTTGTAACGCATGATCAAGATGAAGCATTGGAAGTTGCCGATAAAATCATCGTGATGAATAAAGGACAAATAGAGCAAATCGGCACGCCCGATCAAGTCTATAAACAACCGAAAACCGCGTTTGTGGCACATTTTTTAGGCGAAGTAAATGCACTGCACGGCTTTGTAGAACGAAATATTTTAAAAATCGGTCAATTCTCGCAAACATTAAATCAACATTATATTTCGCAATCCGCCATCGCCTATGTACGCCCGCATGAAATTACCTTGACGAAAAAAGCGATTGATAACTCCATTCGCGGAGAAATTATTCGGATCCATACGGCAGGTCCGACAATTTTTGTTGAAGTTGCGGTGAAACATAATGAAAAACCGATTGAAGTCTCCGTTAACCACACACAATTCGAACAAGAAGATTTTAAGCTCGGCGAACCCGTTTCATTGATTCCCGCTTTAGTGAATGTCTTTTTACGTGACGAATTAATCGAATTTATGATTTAAACGACACTCACCGAGCGCGTTTATTATTCCTAAATTCTCTACATTATATTTTCTTATTCTTTTTAAGAATAAACGTTTTGCCGTATAACACCGGCAACAGTGAGATTACCGCAATACTGTTTTACACGACGGCGATTTCAATATTATCGGCCAGTCCGTTATTTGGGAGTATGGAATGAATTATTTACCTATTTTTGTGGATTTAAAACAGCGACCGGTGTTGGTCGTCGGGGGCGGACACGTTGCCGCACGTAAAATTGATGCGTTATTGAAAGCCCAAGCCATCGTCAAAGTCGTCGCGGAAAAGCTCCACCGCTCACTCCAAAAATTAGCGGATCAAGGAAAAATCGAATGGTATGCCACAACGTTTCAGGATGAACAAGTCAACCAAGCGTATTTAATTATTGCCGCTACCGACGACAATGTCCTGAATCAGCGGGTTTTCCATGTCGCAGAATCACAACAACGTTTGGTCAATGTGGTAGATGAACAGCCTTTATGCAGTTATATCTTTCCGTCGATAGTGGATCGCTCGCCGGTTCAAATTGCGATTTCAAGCGGCGGCGCTTCACCGGTATTAATCCGACTATTACGGGAAAAATTGGAAACCCTGATTCCGCAAAATGTCGGGGTGATGTCTGAAATTTCAGCCCGTTGGCGGAATGCGGTAAAAAATCAATTTGCTCATCTGACCCAACGTCGCCGTTTTTGGGAAAAGCTGTTTACCAACCAAGCATTTCAGCGTCTCACCGAAAACCATCAAATCGAACAGGCGGAAGCCTTGCTCCAACGTGAATTAGAAGCAGAAAACCCGCTCATCGGCGAGGTGTCGTTAGTCGGTGCAGGTCCCGGTGATGCCGGTTTATTAACCTTGAAAGGATTGCAAACGATCCAACAAGCGGATGTCGTGTTATACGATGCGTTGGTCTCCGAAGCTGTATTGGAACTGGTACGACGCGATGCAGATAAAGTATTCGTCGGCAAACGGGCGGGTAAACACAGTGTGGCACAGGAAGAGACCAACCAACTGTTAGTCAAATACGCCAAACAGGGGAAACGGGTAGTACGCTTAAAAGGCGGTGATCCCTTTGTTTTCGGACGTGGCGGCGAAGAACTGGAAACCCTGAAATCCGCCGGCATTCCGTTTACCGTTGTACCGGGTATTACCGCGGCACTCGGCGCCACCGCCTATGCCGGTATTCCGCTGACCCATCGAGATCATGCTCAAACCGCCATGTTTATTACGGGGCATCTTAAACCGAACGGTACCGCTTTAAAATGGGAAACCCTTGCGCAGGGTAATCAAACCTTAGTGGTGTATATGGGGACGATTAACGCGAAAGAATTAAGCGAACGGCTTCAACAACACGGGAGAGCTGCGGACACCCCGGTGGCCATCATCAGCCACGGTACACTGGCGAATCAGCAGGTGCAAACGGGAGAACTATGGGAATTAGCCCGATTAGCCGAACAAGCCGAGACACCGGCGTTAATCGTTATTGGTGAAGTCGTTAAATTGCAATCCGAATTGGCTTGGTTCGGCCAACAGGCCGGGCAATTTATCTCAACCCAAGAAACCCTTTGGACACCGCCGCAACCCTACCTTGCGCCGATCGAAAAATTACCCTTAGCGTCTTAAAAAAACGTTATACAAGCGGTGGCTTTTGCAAATTATTTTGCAAAAGCCTTTTTTATCGGGTTTTCGCAAAAGAATTAAAAAGTTCATGATATACCGGAAAGGTATAAAAAAATGCAGCCAAATAAAAGCCGTTCTTATTTGGAACAGCATAATGTTGATTTCACTTATTCTTTTGCTATTTATATTCTAAAAAACTCTAAACCATATTCTCTTATTATTTTTAAGAATAAAAATTACGATTTATAACTAGCATTACGAATCACCATGCAGGACAAACACAATGAGTTTTTTACGACCGCAATTATGGACGATTCCGCAACCGGATCAGCGCGTTGCGGCAAACCTTGCCGATAAACAACGTACATTGATTTCACGGATTCGACAGATTGCCGACCAACACCATAATGCAAAATTTGCCAGCAGTTTAGCCGTAGAAGATTTGGTCATCACCGACGCTATCGTCAAAAGCGGGGCGAACATAACGGTTTTTACCCTTGAAACCGGCAAATTAAACCCGGAAACGCTGGCATTAATCGAAACGATTCAGCGTACCTATCCGACACTGCAACTGCAACTGTTTTATCCCAATGCCGCTGCCGCTAAAAAATATGAAACCGAGCACGGTAAATTTGCCTTTTACGACAGCGTCGAATTGCGTCGGGAATGCTGCTTTATCCGTAAAATCGAACCGCTCAACCGTGCGCTCGCCGATGCCGACGCATGGTTAACCGGGCAGCGCCGCGAACAATCCGTTACCCGCACCGAGCTGGCGTTTCACGAACAAGACAATGCACGCCACATCGATAAATACAACCCGATTTTCGATTGGTCGGAGCAAGACGTGTGGGCTTATATCTTGCATCATCACATTCCGTATAACGATTTATATCACCAAGGTTTCCCGAGTATCGGTTGCGAGCCATGTACCAAGCCGGTCCGTGCCGGCGAAGATATTCGTGCCGGGCGTTGGTGGTGGGAAAATAAAGACAGCAAAGAGTGCGGATTACATAAATAGGAAGAACATATGACAACACAACATCACATTCAAGACGGTCATTTAGACTGGTTAGAAGCCGAATCCATTCATATTATTCGCGAAGTCGTTGCCGAATGCAGCAACCCGGCGTTACTGTTTTCCGGCGGGAAAGATTCCGTCGTATTACTCGCCTTGGCACGCAAAGCGTTCCAATTGGAAGGACGTGATTTCGTGCTGCCGTTTCCGCTCGTCCATATCGACACCGGCCATAACTACCCGGAAGTCATCACCTTTCGTGACGAACAGGTTAAAAAATTAAACGCTAAATTGGTTGTCGGGCATGTGGAAGATTCCATTGCGAAAGGCACAGTCGTATTACGCAAAGAGACCGATTCCCGTAATGCCGCACAAGCGGTCACTTTGCTCGAAACCATTGCAGAAAACGGGTTTAACGCACTGATGGGCGGTGCCCGTCGCGATGAAGAAAAAGCCCGCGCCAAAGAGCGGATTTTTTCATTCCGTGACGAATTCGGGCAATGGGATCCGAAAGCGCAACGCCCTGAATTATGGTCGCTTTACAACGCCAAATTACATAAAGGCGAAAACATGCGGGTATTCCCGATTTCCAACTGGACCGAACTGGATATTTGGCAATATATCGCCCGTGAAAAACTTGAACTTCCGCCGATTTATTACGCCCATGAACGCGAAGTTGTCCGCCGCAACGGTTTGTTGGTGCCGGTCACACCGATCACACCGAAAACACCGAACGAACAAAGTGAAATCCTCTCGGTTCGCTTCCGCACCGTCGGTGACATCAGCTGCACTTGCCCTGTCGCCAGTCGGGCGAAAGATCCGTTCGATATCATCAAAGAAACCGCTGTGACCGAAATTTCCGAACGCAGTGCGACGCGAATGGACGATCAAGTCAGTGAAGCCGCCATGGAGCAACGTAAAAAACAGGGCTATTTTTAATTTTGACAGGACAACATCATGAGTAAGTTAAATCAATATGCACCGCTGCGTTTTATCACCGCCGGGAGTGTAGACGACGGTAAAAGCACGCTTATCGGACGTTTGCTGTACGACAGCAAAGCTCTACTAAGCGATCAACTGTTAAGCCTCAACAAATCCAAAAACCAAGGGGAAGTGATCGATTTTTCCATTTTAACCGACGGCTTGGAAGCTGAGCGGGAGCAAGGCATTACCATCGACGTCGCTTACCGTTATTTTTCCACGGCAAAACGTAAATTTATCATCGCCGACACCCCGGGACACGAGCAATATACCCGCAACATGGTAACGGGCGCGTCCACCGCCCACGCCGCCGTGGTGTTAATTGATGCCTCCCAGCTGGATTTCGACCAAGCGTCGTTGGAATTGTTACCGCAAACCAAACGCCATTCGGCGATTTTAAAGCACCTAAATTGCCCGCATGTGTTGGTTGCCGTCAATAAAATGGATTTACTCGATTTTGATCAAAGTAAATTCGATCGCATTACGCAGGCTTACCGCCGATTAGCGGAACAACTCGGTTTGAAAGACGTGCATTTCATCCCGGTTTCCGCACTGCAAGGCGACAACATCGTGCATCACAGCGAACGCACGCCGTGGTATCAAGGCGAACCGCTGTTAACCGTATTGGAAAATCTGCCGAGTAACGAATATGTTTCGGAGCGTGCAGAAGATTTCCACTTCCCGGTACAACTGGTTATCCGTTTAGACAGCGATAAACAAGACGATTTTCGCGGCTATCAAGGACGCATTGAGGCCGGCAGCATCTCTGTCGGAGACAAAATTCGGATTGAACCTGCGGGACTGATTTCTCACATTCGTGAAATCATTACGCCGAAAGGTATCGTGTCGCAAGCCGCTGCCGGCGAACAAGTAACCCTCCGTTTGACGGATGATATCGATGTCTCGCGCGGTGATACCTTTGTCGCCGCCGACGCTGCCGTTTCGCCGACCAAACGACTTCGCGCCACCGTCTGTTGGTTTGATCAGCGCCCGCTCAACCCGGCGCGTAAATACTTACTCAAACAGACCACGCAAACGGTGTTCGCCAAAGTCAGCCGTATCGATCATCTGCTGGACGTACAAACATTAACGAAATTCACCGAAGCGGATACGTTGAAACTCAATGATATCGGAGAAGTAGAACTCAGCTTACAGAAACCGATTACCGCCACGACGTATCAACACAATATCGCCACGGGATCGTTTATTTTGATTGATGAAGCGACGTATCACACCGTTGCGGCGGGAATGATTTTATCCGCCGAATAAGGGTGAGATACAAACAAGCGGTCTGTTTGAGCGAGAAATTTGCAAAATTTTGGCTAAAACAGACCGCTTGTCATTAATCCGAAAAGTGATTTTCCAGTGATTTTAACGCATTGGTATCGACTAATACCCGTACCGTATCCATTTTAGGTTCGGTACGACGAATAAACACCGAAGCATAATGAGCTACACCGGTTATACGAAAGGTATTTTTATATTCCACGCAGCTGCCCCAGCAGCGGTTGAAATCAAACCACGGCTTTCTCTCTTTTTCGTCTCGGCTCTCTTCAAATAAAAACGCCCCTCCGCTTTCCAAATCAGTATTACCGTAGGCTGCCATTAACGGACGATAATAGGCGGCAACCGCTTTCAATATTTCATCATCGCTGTTACCTTGCGGCAAACGAATATGCTGACCGGCAGTCACCCGCAGCACGGAATTATTGAAGAGGAATACATTCAGGCGCGTATCGTCCCGTAGATAACAGCTTAGGGTATTGATTGTCAGTGACGGATAGTTTTCCGTTTTTTCGGCAAACAGCAATTTTTCCCCTTTTTTATCACCATCAATTGTCGGTTTCGGCGCACACACTTTCTTCAACTCGGTGACGACCTGTGATTTATCCATATTTAATCGGATTCCGTAAACATCAACATGATGAATATCGTTTGCCAACAATGATGCGCTGATAAACGAGAAAAGTAAGCCAATATATTTTTTTTTCATTAAATTTCCTTATTGTACTGCGTTAAACAGAGTACTTAATGGCAATTTAGAGGCAATTATTGCCCGGCGGTTCCCGTAAATTTTTATTTTAATTGGGAAATCCGATGAGAAAGCGTATTACACAAGTGGCGGCTCATATAATCAATTTTTCGGTGATATAACCCAACCACATAAAAAACCGTATTAGATAAGAACCCTTATCAACAAAATAGCAAAAAGGTTGATCTGCTTCTATTTTTGGTTTTTCATATTCCAAAAGGCTCTAAACTATATTTCCTTATTATTTTTAAGAATAACTCTTCCGCTTTATAACTACGCCGTCTGAGTTCTTATTTGATGTGGGGATATTTGATGAGTAGTGAAAAGGCAAGGGATTTTCCCTTTTCGGTCGAAACGGCGCAATGGCTGGAAAATTTAGATAACCTTCAGCTGGCGTGGCTTTCCGGTTATTGTTGGGCAAAAGCAAAAGGGGAGAACGGTTTTGCAAAAAATCCGTTAGAAACGACCGCTTGTAACAGTGAGGTTAAACCGCTTTCGGTAACCGTGCTTTCAATCTCACAAACGGGGAATGCCAAGGGTGTTGCGGCTCGTTTGGCGGAACGTTTAAACGCCGAAGGCATTCAAACCAAATTGGTTTCCGCAAAAGATTACAAAGCCAAAAACATTAGTGATGAACAAACCTTAATTTTAGTGACCTCAACGCAAGGTGAGGGCGAGCCACCGGAAGAAGGCGTTGTGCTGTTTAAACTGTTACACGGCAAAAAAGCCCCGAAGCTGGACAACCTTGAATTTGCGGTATTCGGTTTGGGCGATACTTCTTATCCGAATTTTTGCCAAGCGGGGAAAGATTTCGATAAACGTTTGGGCGAATTGGGTGCCAAGCGTCTGCTTGAACGCGGTGACGCGGATCTAGATTTTGAGAGTACAGCCGAACAATGGAGTACACAAATTGTTGAGCGCTTGAAAGCCAAAGCAGCAACGGCGGTGGGTGTGACGGCGACACAAAAGCGCAGTACGGAAACGGCTTCAGCCGTTTCCTCATACAATAAACAAAATCCTTTCTCCGCAACGCTTCTGACCAATCAGAAAATTACCGCCCGCCAAGCGGAAAAAGATGTCCGCCATATCGAATTGGATTTAAGCGGCTCCGGTTTGCAATATCAAGTCGGTGACGCTTTAGGCGTGTGGTTTGAAAATGATCCGGCTTTGGTTGAAGAAATTTTGCAAGCGGTTGGTTTAAGCGGTGACGAAAACATCGAGCTAAACGGTCAAACCTTAACGCTTAAACAGGCGTTAGTTTCCCATTTCGAATTGACCCAAAACACCCCGGTTTTTGTGAAAGGTTATGCTCAAGCCACCCATCATGAAGCGTTAAATACATTGGTGCAGGATACGCAGAATTTGCAAAATTTTGTACAAAACACACCGCTTGTTGATGTGCTGAACGCTTATCCGAGTCAACTGGATGCCAAAACCTTCGCTGGATTATTACGCCCGCTAACACCACGGCTTTATTCGATTTCCTCCGCGGCGGATGAAGTCGGTGAAGAGGTGCATTTAAGTGTGGGTGTCGTGCGTTTTGAACATAACGGCAAAGCCCGGACCGGTGCGGCGTCCGGTTTTTTGGCTGATCGCGTGGAAGAAGACGGCACGGTGCGGGTGTTTGTTGAACGTAACGATAGCTTCCGCTTGCCGTCGGATAACGGCAAGCCGATTGTGATGATCGGTTCCGGTACCGGGATTGCCCCGTTCCGTGCTTTTGTTCAACAAAGAGCAGCGGAAGATGCGCCGGGTAAAAACTGGCTGATTTTCGGCAATCAACGCTTTACTCAGGATTTTCTGTATCAAACGGAGTGGCAGCAATTTGCCAAGGATGGTTTTTTGCATAAGTACGACTTCGCTTGGTCACGTGATCAGGAAGAAAAAGTGTATGTTCAGCATAAAATTCGCCAACAGGCGGAAACATTATGGCAATGGCTTCAGGACGGCGCATACCTTTATGTGTGCGGTGATGCGGGGCGGATGGCAAAAGACGTTGAGAACGCATTGCTGGATGTGATTGAGCAACAAGGAAAGTTAACCCGTGATGAAGCGGAAGAGTATCTTGATGAGTTGAGAGAAAATCGTCGTTATCAGCGGGATGTGTATTAATTATTGTCACTTTCTTTGCGGATGCAAAGAAAATAGAGAGCGACTGATGTCAGTTGTTGGTGGTAGGAGTGAAATATGAGTAATGACAAAAAAGATGAAAAAAAATTGGAGTGGCAGAGTAAACCGCTTTCCGATAATGAACGGTTGAAGAGCGAAAGTAATTTCCTGCGCGGAACGATTTTGGATGATTTACAGGATCCGTTAACCGGCGGTTTTAAAGGGGATAATTTTCAGTTGATCCGCTTCCACGGAATGTATGAACAAGATGACCGCGATATTCGTGCCGAGCGTTTGGAAGAGAAGCTCGAACCGTTGAAATTTATGCTGTTACGTTGCCGTCTGCCGGGCGGAATTATCCAGCCGTATCAATGGATTGAGATTGATAAATTTGCTCGTGAACATACCTATTATCAATCGATTCGCTTGACTAATCGCCAAACTTTCCAATACCACGGTGTGCCGAAAGGAAAATTACAGCCGATGCACCGCTTGTTACACAGCATCGGTTTGGATTCAATTGCGACCGCGGCGGACATGAACCGCAATGTGTTGTGTACGTCCAATCCGATTGAGTCGGAGTTGCACCAACAGGCGTACGAATTTGCCAAGAAAATCTCCGAACATCTTTTACCACGTTCGCGTGGCTATTTAGATGTATGGATCGACGGTAAAAAAGTAGAAAGTTCCGATGACCTGTTCAAACAGGAAGAGGAGCCGATTTTAGGAAAAACCTTCTTACCGCGGAAGTTTAAAACGGCTGTCGCGATTCCGCCGCTCAATGATGTGGATGTGTACGGTAATGACATGAATTTTATCGCAATTCAGGATGAAAACGGGCAATTATGCGGTTTTAACGTATTAGTCGGCGGCGGATTATCTTTTGAGCATGGTAATATAAAAACTTACCCGAATATTTCGCTCGAATTGGGATATGTTCCGCTGGATAAAACGCTGGCGGCGGCAGAAGCGGTTGTGACGACTCAACGCGATTTCGGTAATCGCAACGACCGAAAAAATGCGCGTACCCGTTATACTATTCAAAATATGACGCTAGACGGCTTCCGCGAAGAAGTGGAAAAACGCATGGGCGTAAAATTTGAACCAACCCGTCCGTTTAAATTCACCGAACGCGGCGATCGAATTGGTTGGGTGTTAGGCATTGATAATAAATGGCATTTAACTTGCTTTATCGAAAGCGGACGCATTACCGACCAACCGGGTAAACCGCTTATGACAGGAATGCTTGAATTGGCGAAGGTTCATAAAGGTGATTTCCGTATTACGGCTAACCAAAATATCATTATCGCGAATGTCGAGGAACAGGATAAAGCGCAGATTGAAGCTATCGCACGTAAATACGGATTAATTCGTGCGGATGTAACCAAACAGCGTGAATATTCAATGTCTTGTGTTTCCTTCCCGACGTGCCCGCTGGCGATGGCGGAAGCGGAGCGCGCATTGCCTGATTTTATTACCGAAGTCGATAAAGTGCTGGCAAAACATAATCTGTCCGATGATTATATTATCACCCGAATTACCGGTTGTCCGAACGGTTGCGGACGTGCGATGTTGGCGGAAGTCGGTTTGGTCGGAAAGGCGATCGGACGCTATAACTTACATATCGGCGGTGATCGTGAAGGGGTGAGAATTCCGCGTCTGTATCGTGAAAACATCACCTTACCGGAGATCATCAATGAGCTGGATTTGCTTGTTGGACGTTGGGCGAAAGAGCGCAATGAAAATGAACCGTTCGGTGACTATGTGCTTCGTGTCGGTATTATTGCGCCGGTCGTGAATGCACCGGTTGACTTCTGGGATGCGTCTAAAGCAATTTCGGTACAAACGGTGCTATAGCTCGGATTTCTTTAGTTGGCATTAAAGCGCCATTTGCAAAATAATCACTGAAACTGACCGCTTGTATCTCGCTCCCGACTTATCTGGAGGAGGATACAAGCGGTCTGTTTCGCATAAAAATTTGCAAAATTGATCAGGCTTTGTTGGCAACCACTTTTATTAACGGCTCACCGATATAAATGTGAACTTCGGACGTTGCAATCACATCAAGATAGTCATCAGTATTTGCGATAATCACGGGGGTCATCACCGAATAACCTGCTTGAGTGATTTTCTCAATATCAAATGTTGTTAAAAGTTGCCCGACTTCGATACGATCGCCATCTTTGATAAAAGATTCAAAATATTGACCGTTGAGCTGAACGGTATCCATTCCAACGTGAACCAACACTTCCAATCCATCGTCCGATACCATATTGACGGCGTGTTTTGTCGGGAAGATTGAGCTGACTGTGCCGCTAATCGGTGAACGCAATTCACCTTTGGTCGGTAAAATCGCAATACCTTTACCGAGAGCTTCCGACGAGAACATTGGGTCTGCAATCGTGCTTAATTTGTGGATTTCACCTTCTAACGGGCTGACTAAACCAAATTTGGCTAACGGAATAGTGGATACCGGAGAGGTTTGCGTTGTGGGTTGTTCTTGGGAGATATTATTCGGTTGAGGCAACATGTTGTCACTATAACCCCAGATAAAAGTAAGGAGTCCGGCAACAATAAAGGCAACAAGCATACCAAGGGTATACATTAAGATATTGCTTTCCGGACCGATAATCACAGGGTAGAGCAATAAGCCGCTAAAACCGAAGGCAAACATTTTCGTGCCTCCGAAACCGATAATTGCACCACCGACCGCACCGCCTAACACGCCGCAAACAAACGGTTTTTTAAAGCGTAGCGTAATACCGTAAATTAAAGGTTCGGTGATACCGAGAACACCACTGAAAGTGGTTGAACCCGCAAGAGATTTTATGTCTTTATTACGTGATTTTAAGAATACGGCAAATGTCGCGCCCGCCTGACCTAATACCGCAGCCGCAGTCAACGGACCGATTAGGTCAAAACCGACAACTGCCATATTGTTAATCATAATCGGCACGATGCTCCAGTGAATTCCGAAGATCACCAGCACCTGCCATAACGCTCCGACGACTACACCGGTCGCAATCGGGCTGGCTTCATATAACCACGCCAATACACTGGCAATACCATTACCGATAGCGGAACCGATAGGACCGATCACAGCCAGCGTTAAAGGAACAACAACGAATAAAGTACAAGCCGGCGCAAAGAAATTACGTACGGATTCATGCCAAATATGTTCAAAAAACCGTTGGATATAAGCTTGTGCGGAAACCGCTAACAGAATCGGAATAACGCTGTAGGTATAAGTCATCATCGCGATGTCAAACCCAAGGAAATTCAGCGTTCCTTTTGTACTGGCGTCAATAATACTCGGATACAACAATGCCGCCGCTGCCGCCACCGCAATATAAGGACTGGCTTTCACTTTATTGGCACACGTTATCGCAAGCAACACCGGTAAAAAATAGAAGGTGGAACTGGCGGTAGCATCCAGTACAGTGTAGGTACCCGATGTCGCATCCAACCAACCGGCAACCTGTAAGATGGCAATCAACCCTTTTAGAATACCGGCACCGGCCATCACTCCGATTAACGGCGTAAAGGATCCGGCAAGAAAATCAATGGCACGATTAATTAAGCTCGGCTTAGGCAGATTAGAAGGATCGCCGGCTTGAATATCGGCAATTTTCATGATTTCAGCATACACTTTCGGCACGTTGTTACCGATAACGACTTGAAACTGTCCGCCGCTTTCCACAATACTGATTACCCCTGCCGTTTGTTCCAAACGGCTTTTATCCGCTTTTGCCCTTTCCTTTAAAATAAAACGCAAACGAGTAGCGCAGTGAACTAACGAATGGATATTGCGTTCTCCACCGACAAGTTGCACGATGTCCGAGGCGAGTTTGCTGAAATCTTTTGCCATAATCGAATCCTCATGTTAATGAAAATAAAAAAGCCTAAACCAAACAATATGCGACATACTGTTTGGTTTAGGCTTGCCGAATGAACGTAACACCCTTGTGTGAAGCGGAATATAGAGCTTTCTTTCATCAAAAGCAAAATGCTTTTGTCTAAAATGTGAGCAAGATCACAAAAACAAGAGAATTTAAGTTTTATATAATGAATTAATTTGAGATGACAAAAATCCATACATGAAAAATAATCCGTATTTAAATAATTAATATGAAAAAGCCTTTTTGTTATCACAAAAAGGCTTTTTCCATTCTATTACTAGTTCTTACTATCCGGCTTCACCATATTATTCGGTGCGCCTTTCTGTACAGGGAACGTTGAATCCATCTGCCACGCATTCCAACCGCCGTCATAAACGTAGGTATCTTTCCAGCCTGCTAATTGAGTCATAAACCAGGATACTCCCGCTCGCCAGCCTGTGCCACAGTAGAACGCAAGCTGATCGCCTTGATTGATGTTTTGCCCTTTCCAGAGTGCGAAGATTTCATTCGGGTTACGCAGTGTGCCGTCAAGGTCGTAATAATCTGCCATATTGGACGAGTCTGTGCCTGCAAAGCCCCAAATTGCCCCTTGTGGCTCACCTTTACCCGGAATGTAGTCGTAACCGCTGATTTTACCTGTATATTCGTCCCACGCTCGGTTACTGATTAATTTCAAGCCTTGTTGCTGACGAGCCATCGCATCTGCCGGCATTGAGATGTTGATCTGTGGATTAACCGGAATAACTGCACCAAACTCGCTGACCGGAGTTGGGGTATTAACGGTCGTTTCTGCTGGGAAGCCTGCTTTTGTCCAAGTAGCAAAATTGCCGTTTAATACTCGCACATCTTCCACGCCAGCCCATTTTAACGCCCAGAAAATGCGGTAAGCGGCGAGTTGGTTATCGGAATAAAGAATAATGGTTTTGTCTTTGTTAATCCCTGCATTGAGTAAGTTTTGCTCAATCACTTTCGGATCAGATAAGTTCCATACGGGATCGTTCTCTACCCAGTCTGTGTTGAAGTGGAACGCCCCTGGTATATGCTGTTTGTAGCTTTCCGCTTTTTCAACAGGCCCCCAACCAACGTGGAATACCATAAAATCGTTGTTAGCGTAGGTTTCAGGTTTTTCACCTTTGATCACCGCATTGACCCATTCAGGCGATACGCTGTATTGGAAATTCGGGAAGGCTTCAAGTGGCTTATCGCTGTTGGCGTACTCTTTGAATGCTTTAAATTCACGCACTTTATAACCTTTGTCGGCAAATTTTTTGCTTAAACAGCTAAGTTGCTCCGCATTGGTATCGTAAAACACTACGGTTTTCTCTTTGCTGATCCCTTTGTTTTTAGCAAAGGTTTCAAATTTGTCATCAGCAATTTGTGGCAACCAGTCGCAACGGAATTGCACCGCACCTTTGATATGTCCGCCACGTTGAGCATCGCCGTCTTTAAAGCCGTTATAAAGGCTGTCTTGGCGACCATCAACCACCACAAATTCAGGGTTGTCTAGATTTTTTACCAGTTCATCAATGCCGATTTCTTTCACCGACTTGTCATTACAAGCGGTCAAAAAAGCCAAAGAAGTTGCAAGTAAAGTAAGTTTGAGTTTCATAGGGTTTCCTTTTGTTTTTTAATAAATCATTGCCACGAAACAAGCTCCCCTCTTTAGCAAAGAGGGGCTGGGGGAGATTTGATCAATGTGAATACTTAAAAATTAGTTGTTCAATAAAAAGATTACGACTATTCATTCTCTCACTTCGTGATTGTCTTCTGCCAAATCTCCCCTAACCCCTCTTTGCTAAAGACGGGAATATTTTTTTAACTCCGACACGAATTGCCTTTTTTCAACATTCTGCCGGCGTCATTTTTGGCATCGGG
>NZ_JBGXYA010000034.1:0-34535 GCF_041814905.1 Glaesserella sp.
CGTTCAGGCTCTTATGCGCAAATTGCAACCTATGTGAATGATGTGCGTAAAAACAACAAAAATGTATTGTTAGTTGAAGTGGGCGATGCGATTCAAGACAACCAAGTGGAAGTCTTTGCTAAAACGCCGGAATACGCCAAAGACAACCCGGTGCCAAAAGTGTTAAATGCGATGAATTACGACATTTTCGTTTTAGGTAATCACGAGTTTAACTTTGGTATGCCTGCGTTAGATGCTATTTTAGAAGATATGCAGGCGAAAAAAATCACCGCAAACTTCTATCACAAAGACGGTAAACGTTATCTTGAACCAACGACTATCATTGAAAAAGACGGGGTAAAACTCGGCATTATCGGCTTAACTACGCCGATGTCTGCGATTTTTGAGAAGGACACAGGTTATCTCGATAATATGAAATTTACTTCTCCAATCGAAGAAACCAAAGCTCAAATCGCTGACTTAAAAGCGAAAGGCGTTGATGCGATTATCGTTATTGCACATATGGGCATTGAAAACGAGAACAACGTTGCAGATACGGGCGTGGCGGATTTAGTGAATGCGGTGGACGGCATTGATGTGATTATCGCAGGACATATGCATAAAAACGTACCGAGCGAAACCATCAAAAACACCCTAATCACCGAGCCACACCGCTATGGCACGGTTGTATCTGAAGTGGATTTAACCTTTGATGTGGACGATAAACAAGCGGTTAAATTGCTGTCAAAATCTGCAAAAACCGTGCCTGTTAATAAATTGGAATCTGATCCAAAAATCGTGGAAATCTACAAACCGTATCACGAAGAACTCCGTCGTTTAAATAACGTCGTGATCGGTCAAGTTGCAAACGATATGATCCCACAAGGCAAAAATCACGGCGTATCTATTGCGTTCTCAAAAGATACGGGAATGTCATCACTCATTCACGATGTGCAACAATATTACAGCAAAGCGGACGTGGTGTCGTTTGCCTTTGACTATGAAACAGTACGTTTAGATAAAGGCGATATTAAGAAAAAAGACATTATTTACAACTACCGCTATGCAGGTGGTGACGTGTCTGTATACGAAATGACGGGTAAACAGCTCAAACAATATATGGAATGGTCAGCGGATTACTTTGATACGATCCAACCGGGCGATACCAACTACCGTTATAACGAAGTGCGTGGCAAATCAAAATATGTGACTTTCGACTTATTCGGCGGTGTAAGTTATAAAATTGATTTACGCAACCCAAGCGGTAGCAAAATCGTAGATTTAACCCTTGCGGACGGACGCAAAGTGACCGATGAGATGAAACTCAAAGTGGGTATGAACTCTTATCGTTTTGGTCAATTAACTAAAAAAGGCGGTCTCTTTGAAGGTCAGAAAATCCCTGTGGTTTGGGAATCTAAAGTCGCAATGGGTCAAGAAGCCGGTACGATTCAAAATATGTTGATTGATTACATCACCAACGTGAAACAAGGCAAAATCGAAGGCTTATCTCACAATCGTTGGGAAATTATCGGATTGAAATAGTCAGATAGAAAACTAAACAATGAAGGCAGGGTTTACCTGCCTTATTCGATGTGAAGTGTTATTTGCGCCCGAACATGCCGCCCAGTCCGCCTAAGCCGCCAAGACCGCCGCCCATCATTCCTTTCATACCACGCATCATTTTTGCCATACCGCCTTTACGCATTTTTTTCATCATGCGTTGCATTTCGTCAAACTGTTTGAGCAGTTTATTGACATCTTGCACTTGAGTACCTGAACCTAACGCAATACGGCGACGGCGTGAACCTTTGATAATGTCTGGATTAGCACGCTCTTTCAGGGTCATTGAATTGATGATCGCTTCCATTTTGATGAACATTTTGTCATCGACTTGATTTTTAACGTGATCGGGTAAGTTTTTCGCCCCCGGTAATTTATCAAGCATCGACATCATACCGCCCATTTTTTTCATTTCTACGAGCTGTTCACGGAAATCATCAAGGGTGAAATCATCGCCTTTCTTGAATTTAGCCGCCATTTTTTCGGCTTTTTCCTGATCGACAGAACGCTGTAAATCTTCGATCAAGGACAGCACATCGCCCATACCTAAAATGCGTGAAGCGATACGATCAGGGTGGAACGGCTCAAGGGCATCGGTTTTCTCGCCAACCCCTAAGAATTTAATCGGTTTGCCGGTAATTTGACGAATGGATAACGCCGCACCACCACGAGCGTCGCCATCCACTTTAGTTAAAATCACCCCTGTGAGTGGCAAGGCTTCGTTAAAGGCTTTGGCAGTATTTGCCGCATCTTGACCCGTCATTGCATCGACGGTAAACAAGGTTTCAATCGGGTTTAACACCGAGTGAATTTGCTGGATCTCTTCCATCATCTCGCCATCAACGTGCAAGCGACCGGCGGTATCGACAATTAACACATCAAAGAAATTGAGTTTAGCGTGTTTCAATGCCGCTTCTGCAATTTCAACCGGTTTTTGCGAGGTTTCAGTCGGGAAGAAATCAACTTTTAACGCTTCAGCCAACGTTTGAAGCTGTTTAATCGCCGCCGGACGATAAACGTCGGCAGACACCACAAGCACTTTTTTCTTATGGCGTTCTTTTAAGAATTTCGCCAATTTACCGACAGACGTGGTTTTACCCGCCCCCTGCAAACCCGCCATTAAAATCACCGCCGGCGGTTGGGTGGCAAGGTTCAACCCTTCGTTTGCTTCGCCCATCGCTTTTTCAAGCTCGGCTTGCACGATTTTCAAGAACTCTTGCCCCGGCGTTAAGCTCTTATTAACTTCTTCACCAATGGCACGCTCTTTGACTTTATTGATAAACTCACGCACCACAGGCAGAGCCACATCGGCTTCTAGCAACGCCATACGCACTTCACGCAGGGTATCTTTAATGTTATCTTCGGTTAAACGCCCTTTCCCCGTAATGTTTTTCAGGGTTTTAGACAGTCTGTCGGATAGGTTCTCAAACATAATCTTTTCTCTATTTGCAAAATATTGGCTTAATCTGACCGCTTGTATCCCCCCTTCCGCCTTCGGCACCTTCCCCCGCAAGCGGAGGAAGGGAAGTGAGAGATGAAATCGAGGGCATTATACAAAAAAACCACCTAAAAAGGCGGTTTATTTGTGGGGCATTTTGTTATACCAAACATGATGATAAGTTGGATCATTCACTCTACCGGCGCGAGCGTCCCGCTCGTGCCGTGGGTTGCATCCCGTTGGAATGCGACAAGCGGTGCGTTTTAGGGGAAAATTTGCAAAATTTTTTATAAATCGCACCGCTTGTAGAATGTATTTAATTATTTTTGCGTAATTCCTTCAACAGCGGAATAAACAACGCTTTCTGTGAAGCACTCAATTCTTGCCAATGGCGATCTAACTCCATTTCATCATTATTCCAGCCAAATTCTTCCATACAATCCGCAAAAAAGTAGCTGATCGGTGTTTTTAAGAATGTCGCAATCGCAACCAAATGAGCCACATTGATTTTGTTTGTACCGCGTTCGTAGCGGGAAAGTTGTGGCTGAGTTAAATTCACATACTCCGATAATTTTTCTGCCGTAAAGCCTAATTCTCTTCGCTTCTTCTGAATACGCTGCCCTATTAATTTATCTATTTCAGAAGCCATTGGCTGAGCCATATCTACCTCAAAGGATTTATTCATTTATGGCATATTTTTAGGAAATTATTGCCTTGATTGAATAACGCACAAAGCATATAATAACTTCAATTATGCTTTATACGCATAATTAAAAAGGAGAACGTACGCTAATTGAATATAGGTAAAAAATATATGCATAAACAACTTATCCAATTATCTGCTTTAACAGGCATTTTGATATTACTAACAGGGTGTGTAATGGAGCCGAAGCCATTTATTCCAAAGGCATTAGATGACAATGCAAGAGGAATAACTACAGTAAACTCCCCTCCATATGGCTGTAAATTCTTAGGCGAAATAGAAGGGCATGATGGCGCTCCGCCTAAACCATTTCAGCAAGATGCTTCAACAATGTCTGCGGCTCGTAAAGGCGCATTAAATGATGTACGTAATCAAGCTGTTGATGTCACGGGGAGCAGAATCGTTTTGAGTATTGCTAGAGAGCAAGCAATATGTTTTGATGGAGCCGATTGTTCCCATCTCAAAAATCAAGATATTTTTGTATCAAGCTATGTAGTGACAGCTCAAATTTTTGAATGTGGTGATAAAGATAAATAAATGTAACATTCATAATTTAAACAAGCGGTCTGTTTCCCCCAAATTTTTGCAAATTCCTCCTCAAATCTGACCGCTTGTCTTGCAATCTAACAATACTATTCTTAATTACAAGCGTAACCCCTCTGCACACCACTGCATGAAATATTTGTTTCATTTTTATTCAAAATTGACAATGTTTAGATTGAAAGGTCGGCTTTAATGATTAAAATAGCAACAGTTTTAATTTTATGATTAAGGAGCATTGTATGCTGAAGAAAGTAACCACCTTATTGGGAAAGAAAGAGAGAGAACCCCTTGAAAATGTATCGACTGAGCAGATTGCACAAGAGATTATCGAGGGATTGGGCGGAAAAGAAAATATCAAGCGGGTCGATGCTTGTATTACCCGTTTAAGAGTTCAATTAGCTAGTCTGAAAAAAACGGATAAGGCAAAATTGAAAGCTGCCGGTGCGGTAGATTCGATTGTGGTCGGTGATTCGTTGCAGGTGATTTTAGGCAAACGAGCCGGAGAAGTTCGTGATCAGATCAACCAATTGTTAGGTTAAATCGTCGAGTGGATTGCCCACCCGATGCGTTTTGCTTAAGCTTTGCGTAGCGCAAGTGAAACCGCTAAGGTTTGTACCAAAGTCATGGTGGCGCATTGAGAGCGGAAACCGCTGATTTGCGCCTCTTTGATCACAAAAGAGATATCACTAAAGGTCAATAGCGGACTTAATTGGCTGTCGGTGATAGCAATATGTTTTACTCCCGGACGGGATGTTGCATTCAATACTTCTAGCGTTTCCGCCGCATAAGGCGAGAAACTGATCGCAACAATCACATCTCCTTCGCGCACACGGCTAAGCTGTTCATCAAACATTCCGCCTAAGCCATCAATTAAAAATACATCGTAATCCAAATGATGTAATGCATAATTTAAATAACAAGCGATACTGAAAGAGCGTTTTAAGCCGATAATAAAAATACGTTTTGCGCTGTCGAGCAACTCTACGGCCTGTTCCAGCTGTTGTTCGGTCGTTTGTTTTACCAGCTGTTGCAGTGCTTGGCTGTTACCTTGTACGAAAACTTTCAGAATATTCGATAAGCTGGTATTTTCTTCGTCTAATTGCGGTTCAATTTGGCGAAAAATTTGTACACGTTCGGTATAGCTGACGGTTTCTTCAACCAAACCTTGGCGATAAAGCTGCTTAATTTCATTAAATCCGCTGAAACCAAAGGCATTGGCAAAACGAATTAAGGTTGAAGGTGGTACATTTGCTCTTTCGGCAATGGTTGAAACGGTGTCGAAAACAATACTATTACCATTATCTAAAACATATTGTGCGACTTGTTTTAGTCTTTTGCTAAGCGTGTCATAGCGTTTACGGATTTCATTTTGAAAATTAGTCAATTGAGTCGATGTATTCATTGTTATACTTGTTATTGAGATTATCCTAAGAATATCCCGCTATTATAGCCTATTTGAGTAAAAAATGGGCGGTAAAAAACAAATACCGCCCGGATTTACGTTTCTCGAATATCAAAGATCAAAAAAATTAACGTTGTTTCCAACAATCAATAAGTGCTTCATATTTTTCCGAAACGGCCGCAATTAATTCATTATCGGATAATTTTCCGGCAAGCCACTGTTCGGATGGTGAACCGAAAATGGTACGACCAACGGCAAATCCTTTCACTTTATCGCAGGATTTTGCTTGTTTAAACACCTCGGCAAATTCCGAAATCGGTGCATCTAAACCAAGAATTAAAATCCCGCGACAATCGTGGTCTTTCGCTTCGATCGTTTGGTTGATTGCTTCCCAACCTTTTGCCGAAATGCCCGGTAATTTCCACCATTCCGGTTTGATGCCCAACTCGTATAAATGCGCAATGATCTCATTGTAGTATTCTTCTTTTTGTTCCATTGTCGCCGGCAAAATGATTTCAAGTAACAATTCATGCCCGGTACGGCAACATGCTTGATACACTTCAAGTAGTTTGCGATCTTGTTTTGCTTTGAGTTCTTGAGCGTCTTTCGGATGGTAGAACGCTAAGCATTTAATGACATGGTCGCGCGGAAAATTGGTTAATTGGCTGCCTAAATCACCGTATTCCAATTCTAACGGGCGGGAAGACGGTTCTTCAATCGGGCGGGCAATCCAGTAGTTTTTACCGGTAATTTCATTTAACGCATCTTGACCAAAGGTTGTATCAGCCAAAATACCGGCTTTACCTTCTGTTAAACCGGCTTTTTCCGCAGTTTGCATCATTGCTTTTAGGAGAAGCTGTTTTAATTTCGGAATACGAGCTATGTCGGCTCCTACTTTGTTTGCCATATCTACCAACTGTTTACGGTGGTCAAAGGCGAAAATACAGAGTTCATTCCACTGTTTTTTACGGGTAGTTACACGGTGAAGGTGATTTAAACGTTCGTCTAAATCCGGACGTGGAACTGATTTGGCGCGTTTTAGGTAGTCATCCAATTCACGTTTAGTCGGCATTGCCGGTGCGCAACCGTGGCGAGATACCACTAAAGCTCCGCACGCGTTAGCGTAACGACAGGCTTGTTCCCACCCTTCGTTATTAATATAGCCACGCATTAGACCGGACATAAAAGCATCGCCTGCACCCAGTACATTCAGCACTTCTACGCGTACCCCATAAACATTCAAACCTCCGTCTAAATCTTCGGGGATTTCTCCCTCAAACACAGAACAACCTTGAGCACCGCGTTTGCAGACTAAAACCGCATTAGAAACTTTTCGTACGTTTTTAAGCGCGGTGAGAGTATCGGTAGAACCGCCGGCAATGTGGAATTCTTCTTCCGTGCCGACCAACACATCAAAATGGTGTAACACTTCTTGTAATGATTTGGTGACTTCCGCAGAATCAATATAGCGGGTTTCACCATCACCTAGCGAAGTTAAGCCCCACAGTACCGGGCGATAATCAATATCCAAGGCGCGTTTTACATCATTGCGTCTGGCGTATTCTAATGCGGTGAGTACCGCTTCACGGGTTTTGGGGTTAGATAAATGAGTACCGGTAATTGCCAATACACGGCTTGAGGCAATATAGTCCTCACTGAAATCTTCTTTAGTAATCGCCATATCCGCACAATTATCGCGGTAGAAAATTAAAGGGAAGGTTTCTTTATCTTTAATGCCGAGAATCACCAATGCCGTCAAACGCTCTTTATCGGTAATCAGATGGCTGGTATCTACTCCTACACTCTGCAGTTCTTCACGTAAAAAACGCCCCATATGTTCATCACCGACCCGTGCTAACATAGATGAACGCAATCCTTGAATTGCTGTACCGTAGGCAACGTTTCCTGATGATCCCCCAAGATATTTATTAAATGAAGTCATTTCTTCGAGGCGGGAGCCGATTTGCTGCCCGTAAAGATCAACTGCAACCCGCCCTAAACAGATAAGATCGAGCGGACGATCTTGATGATTTACTTTTCCCATAGTTAATTCCTCATTGCGATGACATATAAAATCAGATTTTTATTATTATATAAAATGGAATTTTTATTTCAAATTTAAGATTGGTTTTGTATTCATTTTTGTGACAAACTTCAAATTATTCACGGTTTATAATGGTTTTCTGGTTTAATTTAGAAAAATGAGAGCTAGATCACAGCATCCTAGTGACTGATTCGATATCATGAAATGAAATAAATTTTCCAAATTTATCTTTTGGAAATAAATTTTACGAAAATATCGCTAGGTTAGAGGTGTTTATGCAGACGGTTAAACTCACAGTTGCTCAGGCTCTCGTCAAGTTTCTTGATAATCAGTATATTGAGATTGACGGCAAACAACAAAAATTTGTGCATGGGATTGCCGCTATTTTCGGGCATGGCAACGTATTAGGAATGGGGCAGGCTCTTGAGCAAGATGCCGGCGGATTAACGCTTTATCAAGGGCGTAATGAACAAGGCATGGCGCATTTGGCTATCGGTTTTGCTAAGCAGAATAAACGTCAAAAAATTATCGCCTGTACTTCATCGGTTGGTCCCGGTGCGGCAAATATGATTACAGCAGCAGCTACCGCTACCGCTAATCGCATTCCGCTGCTTTTGTTACCGGGCGACGTATTTGCTACTCGCCAACCGGATCCGGTATTACAACAAATCGAACAATCCTATGATTTAAGCATGAGTACTAATGATGCCTTTCGTGCGGTGAGTAAATATTGGGATCGCATACAACGTCCAGAACAATTAATGAGCGCTTGTATTAATGCAATGCGTGTATTAACGGATCCGGCGGAAACCGGTGCCGTCACCATAGCATTGCCACAAGACGTGCAAGCGGAAAGCTACGATTTCCCACTCTCATTTTTACAAAAACGAGTTCATAGAATAGAGCGTACACCGCCGACTGACGTCACAATTCAAGATGCGGTACAACTTATCCTTGCTAACAGGAAACCACTGATTATTTGTGGCGGCGGTGTACGCTATTCACAAGCGGGCGGAATGTTGCAATATTTTGCAGAAAAATTCGGAATTCCGTTTGCCGAAACGCAAGCCGGTAAGAGTGCGATTGTTTCCGCTCATCCTCTGAATGTCGGCGGTGTCGGTGAAACCGGCTGCTTGGCGGCTAACCGTTTGGCAAAAGATGCGGATTTAGTGATCGGTATCGGTACTCGTTATACGGACTTCACCACGTCTTCCAAATGGATTTTTCAAAACCCTAATGTGAAATTCTTAAATATCAACATTGCTCGTTTTGATGCTTATAAACTGGATGCGCTGCAAGTGGTTGCGGATGCAAAACAGGCGTTAGAACAGTTAGCACAAGCGCTACCGGCAGACTATCAAGCGGCTTGGGGAGATGAAATTGCCCGAGCTAAAGCCGATTTTGCCGAAGAATTACAACGTTTACGCCAAGTGAAATACCGCGAAGGTTTTGAGCCGGAAATCAAAGATAACCTGAATCGTGAGGCGGTTTATCAAGAATTTATTAAGCTGACCGGTTCTTGTTTAACTCAAAGCCAAGTATTGGGGATTGTGAACGAAACGATTGATAACAATGCGGTAATCGTTGGCGCTGCAGGCAGCTTGCCGGGTGATTTACAGCGTACTTGGTTATCTAAAAGTGAAGATACCTATCATCTGGAATACGGCTATTCTTGCATGGGATATGAAGTCAATGCTGCGGTTGGAGTCAAAATCGCCCAACCGGAACGGGAAGTTTACGTATTGCTTGGTGACGGCTCTTACTTAATGTCTCATTCCGAATTGGTGACTTCCATTCAGGAAGGTAAAAAGATCAATGTGGTGCTGTTCGACAATATGGCGAACGGCTGTATCAACAACCTTCAAATCGGTAACGGTATGGATAGTTTCGGTACCGAGTTCCGCTTCCGCAATGCGCAAACCAATCAGCTTAACGGCGGGTTAATCCCGATTGATTTTGCGATGAATGCTGCGGCTTACGGCTGCAAAACGTATCGAGTGACCAATGAAAACGAATTACGCGCAGCGCTCGATGAGGCGAAAAAACAGACGGTTTCGACTCTCATTGATGTGAAAGTATTACCGAAAACCATGGCTCATGGTTATGGCAGTTGGTGGCACGTCGGAGTTGCCGAAGTATCCGACAGCGAACGTATTCGTGCGGCAAAACAGCGCGCTGAACAAGAGTTGGCTAAAGCCAGAAAATATTGATGACAAGCGGTCCAATTTTGCAAAAATTTTGCAAAATTGGACCGCTTGTTGCGACTTACTTTATCTACGAGGTTCTCTATGAAAGCAGAAAACATTCAATTAGGCATCGCCCCTATCGGTTGGACGAATGACGATCTTCCGGAATTAGGAGCAGAGAATACATTTGAGCAATGTGTTAGTGAAATGGCGTTAGCCGGCTATACCGGCTGCGAAGTGGGTAATAAATATCCGCGTGATGTTGCTGTGTTGAAGCATAAACTCGATGTCCGCGGTATCCAAATCTGTAATGCGTGGTTTAGTACCTTCTTTGTGGACGGTAAATGTGAGGAAACCATTCGTGAATTTATCAAACACCGCGATTTCTTACATGCGATGGGAGCTAAGGTGATTGGTTGTTCGGAACAGAGTCGCAGTATTCAAGGCACAACGAAATCGGTCTTTAAAGAAAAACCGGTATTTAATGACCAAGATTGGAAATTAATGGCAGAAGGTTATAACGAACTGGCCAAATTAGCCGCTGAAAAAGGAATGCGAGTCTGTTTACATCATCATATGGGAACGGGTATTCAAACTCCGGCAGAGGTGGATCGCTATATGGCGGAGGTGAATGATGATGTTTACCTGTTATTTGATTCCGGTCATCTTTACTATTCGGAAGGTTGCCAAAAAGCGATGTTAGGTGTGTTGGAAAAATATATCGACCGCATTATCCACGTTCACCTAAAAGATGTGCGTGATGAAGTAGTGGCAGAAGTGAAAGCGAAAGATTTAAGTTTCTTGGAAGGGGTAAAAAAAGGGACTTTCACCGTGCCGGGCGATGGTGTGATCGATTTTAAACCGATTTTCGATATTCTCGAAAAACATAACTACAAAGGTTGGATGGTTGTTGAAGCAGAACAAGATCCGGCGTTGGCAAACCCATTTGAATATGCCTTGAAAGGCCGCAAATACATTCGTGAAGTTGCAGGAGTTTAATATGTTAAAAGTAGGTATTATTGGTGCAGGGCGTATCGGACGCGTACATTCCGAGAGTATTACTAAGTATGTAAAAGGCGCAGAAATCAAAGCGATTTCGGATATTAAAGTGACCGATGAGCTAAAAAGCTGGGCAAAATCGATGGGCATTCCGAATGTGTATGATGATTACAAACAGATTCTGCAAGATCCGGAAATTGATGCGGTGCTAGTCTGCTCTTCTACTAACACGCATGCGCCGATTTCGATTGAAGCGGCTCAAGCCGGCAAACATATTTTCTGTGAAAAACCGATTGATGCGGATGTCGGCAAAATTAACCAAGTATTAGCCGAAGTTGAAAAAGCGGGGGTGAAATTCCAAGTCGGTTTTAACCGTCGTTTCGACCACAACTTCAAAGCAATCAAAGATCGCGTGGTAGCGGGAGATATTGGTGAACCGCACGTGATTCGTGTGACTTCCCGCGACCCGGATGCACCGCCGATTGAATATGTCAAAGTATCAGGCGGTATGTTCTTTGATATGACTATTCACGACTTCGATATGATTCGTTACTTATCCGGCAGTGAAGTGACCGAGGTATTTGCGGTTGGCGGCGTGTTAGTGAATCCGGAAATCGGTAAAGCCGGTGATATCGACACTGCGGTTATTACGTTAAAACTTGCCAATGGTGCAATCGGTGTGATTGATAATAGCCGTAAAGCGGTTTACGGTTATGACCAACGCGCTGAAGTTTTCGGTTCAAAAGGTGCGGTACAAACCCGTAACGATACTGATTCAACTGCAGTTTACTCTTGCGAAGCAGGAGTGATTGCGGAAAAACCGAAATATTTCTTCCTTGAGCGTTATATGCAATCTTTTGCCGATGAAATGATCTGTTTCGTTGATTCGGTTGTTAACGATAAACCAACATTAGTGAACGGAAATGACGGTTTACAACCGGTATTAATTGCCTTAGCGGCGAAAAAATCCTTGGATGAAAATCGTCCGGTGAAATTAACGGAAGTTGTTTAATTTTTGATAAGAGACCTTTTCGGAGGTCTCTTTTTTTATTAATAGAAACACGAGGTCTATATGAATAGTAAAAAAACGACTCAGCGTTTCCACGCAAGCTGGGAATCAATAAAAACTCACGAAGTGCCGGAGTGGTATGAAGATGCCAAATTCGGCATATTTATTCACTGGGGGATTTATTCGGTACCGGCTTTTGCGCCACCGACTTGCCAATTAGGTGAAATCGATATTGATGAGCAATGGTTTTGTAATAACCCTTATGCCGAATGGTATTCCAATTCCATTCGTGTAAAAGTCGGACCGACTTATGAACATCATGTTAAAACTTACGGTGAAGATTTTGACTACAACAGTTTTTTACCTCAATGGAAAGCGGAAAAATGGCAGCCGCAAGAGTGGGCAAAATTATTTGCTCAAGCGGGGGCAAAATACGTTGTTTTAACGACCAAACACCACGATGGTTTCTGTTTATATCCAAGTAAACACACTGATTTTAACAGTGTGCAACAAGGGCCGAAACGTGACTTAATGGGAGAGTTGACCCAAAACGTGCGCGCTCAAGGCCTAAGAATGGGGGCTTACTACTCTGGTATTATCGACTGGACTTATTCGTCTGCGCCTATTTTTACGGAAAGCCAAAACTTCTCTAACGCTTGTCCAACCTATGAATATGCAGACTACGCATATAAGCAAGTGGTTGAGCTTATCGATTTATATCAACCGGATATTCTTTGGAATGATATCGGTTGGCCGGTTATCGGTGAACATATGTTGCCTCATTTGTTTGCATATTACTACAACACTGTTCAGGAAGGGGTTGTGGATGATCGTTGGAATAAACTTTGGTGCGATTTCACTTCAAAAGAGTACAAACACGGTATCGCATCTCGTGATAAAAAATGGGAAATGTGTCGCGGTATGGGCTTGTCTTTCGGTTATAACCAAGTTGAAGATGAAAGCCATCTGATTTCGGTAAAAGATTTAATTTCCTTATTAGTTGAAACGGTAGCGGACAACGGTAATTTATTACTCAATATCGGTCCGAAAGCGGACGGCACAATTCCTCAAGAACAAGTTGAAAGATTACTGGCTTTAGGTAAATGGTTGGAGGTAAACGGTGAAGGGATTTATAAATCCAGATGCAGTCGCCATCCGACCCAGCACATGGGTGAAATAACGGTGCGTTACACTCAAGTTAATGGCGATCTTTATCTCTATATCGATGGTTTAAAGGAGGCTAAAGCGTGTTTACCGCTCTCGATTTATGGCGATCTCCAAGCATTAAATCCGGACGTAAAATTCCAAGTAGAAACAACTCAGGCTGGCAGAGTTTTATATATCGAAAATTATCAACCGGATTGGTATGTCTTAGGATTTAAAATTGCAGAGGGAGAAAAATAATTATGACAATGGCAACTCAACCAAAAACAGCCCGTTTTATTGATTTTATGAATACTCATGTCGCACCGGTGGCAAGACGTATGGAAAATCAACCGCATATTTCAGCGATTCGTGACGGTTTTATTGTGGTTTTACCGTTCTTAATTGTCGGTAGTTTCATTATGATTCTACTTATCCCGCCGTTTGATGAAAATACAACAAATTCATTCGGCCAAGCATGGTGGCGCTTTGCAACTTGGGCTAGCCCGTATGGCTGGAATTTCTTCCAAATGTCGTTTAATGCGATTTCTTTATTTACTTCAGCAAGTATCGCTTATAATTTAGCCAGAGCCTATAAGCGTGAGCCGTTACCGGCTGCATTTTTATCGGCAATGACTTTCTTATTGGTTGCCGCACCGGTTAAAGACGGCATGATGGATATCAAATTTTTTGGCGGAATCGGTCTATTTTCAGCCATCTTTATCGGTATTTATACGGTAGAAATGACCCGTTTCTTAGAATACTTAAAAATTCGCGTACGTTTACCGAAAGAGGTGCCACATGCAGTAGCGGAATCTTTAAACATAGTAATTCCGATTTTAGCTGTGCTCTTAACTATCTATCCGTTTGCAATTTGGGTAGAAAGTGAAATGGGTAAAAATATTCCGCAATTGATTATGGACTTTATGGCGCCGTTAATCTCGGTGAGCGATACCTTAGGTGCTATCTGTCTTTTCGTTTTTGCGACCCATTTATTATGGTTTTTGGGGATTAACGGCTCATTAGTCTTAATGCAGTTATGGACCCCGTTCTTATTACAAAATATGGCGGCAAACTTAGAGGCATTCCAAGCAGGTGAACCATTACCATATATCATCACGAACTCATTCTGGGATTTCTATATCGTACACGGTGCATCGGGCGGAGTAATTGCATTAGCTTTTTTATTAGTTCGCAGTAAATCAGCACATTTACGCTCAATCGGTAAAATCGGTTTGGTACCGTCATTTTTCTCAATCGGTGAACCGATTGTGTATGGCGTGCCGATGGTGGTGAATCCATTATTCTTTATCCCACTGATTTTTGCACCTATGGCAAATGCAATCATTGCTTACTTAGTATTAGATTTTAATTTAATCCACAGAATCTATTTAATGGCGCCTTGGACAACACCGGCACCTATAGGCGCGTATCTTGTTTCTGCTGGAGATATTTGGGCGCCGATATTGAGTATTTTCCTGATTATTCTTGATATCTTTATCTACTATCCGTTCTTCAAAATGTACGAGAAAATTTGTGTGGAGAGAGAGCAAGCTAACGTAATCAGTGAAGCGGAGCAGGCCGATTTGATCGCCAAAGCGAAAGAAGCGGCGCAATAAAATATTAAAAGCAGGTTTAAGTCGCTTGAAAGGTAGGGGCAGATTTGGTCTGCCCCTATAATCTTGTCGTTAAATTTGGATTTATAAGGCGTGTTGTTGATAGCGATAGCCATCAGCTTGCGGAATAAATTCGAACAAATGGGTAATACAGTTCGGTGCATCTTGATCTTGGTGGGAAACAAACAGTAATTGAGTATGGCTGTTACCGACTAACTGTTCGATAAAATGTTTGACCAATTTACGGTTAAGCCCGTCCAAGCCTTGTAGTGGTTCATCTAAAATCAAAATCGACGGATGTTTCACCATTGCTCGGGTAATCAGTAATAACCGTTGTTGACCCCAAGAGAGTGAGCGAAAAGGCTTATCGGCAAGATGGGTTAAGTTGAGGCGTGCTAACCATTCATTTGCTTTCAATTTCAACGCATCGGGAACAAGTTGGTAAATGCCGATGGAATCGAAAAAGCCCGAGACAATCACATCGCGTACCGAACAATTTACCCGATAATCCATATGTAATTGGCTACCAACATAGCCAAGATGTTTTTTTATGTCCCAAATCGTTTCGCCGCTACCGCGCTGTCTGCCGAAAAGTATCACTTGATTGGAATAGGATTGAGGATGATCGCCACTAATTACCGATAACAATGTCGATTTCCCCGCACCATTCGGGCCTTTAATCCACCAATGTTGTTTCGGTTTCACCGTCCAAGAGAGTTTATCTAAAATTTTTTGCTCACCGTATTGAATCGTCACCTCTTTTAACTCAAACGGGTTGATAGCCGGATCTAACTCCTCAACCGGTGCGGTAGCCGTTGGTAAAGGCACATCCACTGCGCTTTCGGCATAGCGAAGCTGTTGGAAAATCGGATTTTGTTCAACAACGGCTTTTTCGCCTTGCAGAAGCAGTTGTAAGTGATCGAGCAATGCCAAATGCGTGGCGTAAGGCGGAATATGATGCAGGCGATTAACAATAAGCACGACAGCCATTTTGTCCCGCAATTCTGCCAGTAACGCCAGCCAATCTTGTACGGATTGTTTATCCAATCCTTCAAACGCTTCGTCTAAAATCAATAAATCCGGCTCACTAACAAGCAACTGACAGAGCAGCACTTTGCGACTTTCACCGGTAGAAAGCTGAATAAACGGGCGATCAAGCAATCGGCTAATTTGTAATCGCTCAGCATATCGATGGCACAATTCCGATTTATCACTACTACCGGCTAAAATCATCTGGCGTGCGGTCATGCCGAAATCATCGGGGCTAACGCAATCGTTATTGCGGTCGTTAAACGTCGCTTCGATGATTTTTTGTTGCTGCTCAAAAGACGAAAGTGCAATTTTGCAAAAAGTTTGCTCAAACTGACCGCTTGCAAGCGGTAATTTTCCGCATAAACTTTGCGAAAATGCCGTTTTACCGCTCCCGTTCCCACCGACAATCACCCAAAAATCTTTCGGATTGATTTCAAGGCGTTCAATGTTTAGCTGTTGATGTTGAGCTAACGGAAATATGGCTTTCTGAATTTTGATTTGCATAACAACATCACCTACACCGTGAACAAAAACAGGATTTTTTATTTCTCTTCGGTTTCCGACTTTATCATCGACAAGGCGGACTGAATGCTGCGTTCAATCGTTGCTCGGCGCGGATCGTCTTCCGGTATCAATTTCAGCATCATTCCCCAAGTTATCGCCGCCATTTTGTAATCTTCACGTTCAAAAGCGCTGAACGCCAATAAACTCAGCGCTTTAATATTGGAATGGTCGGCTCGCAATATCTCTTTCAAAATTTGATCACCGAGACTTTTATCTTTCGGGTCGTCAGAAAATAGCAGAATTTCCGCATAAGGCAATTTATATTGCATATTATCAGGTTGTAATTGGCTGGCTTTGGCGAAACTGTCTAACGCAAGTTGCCCGTTATTCATCGCCATACCGATTTGCCCTAATAAAAACCACGATTTATCGTCCTGCGGATTTTTCTGTAACTCAACCCGTAGAGCTATCCCGAATTGGTTTAACTCTTCATTGGAAAGCGGATTGGTTTCTTCCGTTTTAATTCGCTCGTAGAAATAGTCCAGTTTTTGGTGGCTCATTTCCAACATTGAACCGCTGAACCAAGAACCGACACTCAAATAAATGCCGCTGCTGATCACACCGACAAGGGCGATTAACGCGATAAACCATACTTTGGTATACGATTTTTTATGTGTGAGCGTTGGCTCTGTTTGCTCTGGAATATCGTCTAATAAGCTTTGCTGTAATTCCAGTTCGGTTTGCGCCAAATCATCAATTACCCCTTCAGCCGCCTCGCGTTCTACTTCTTTCAATCGGTCGAAATAGAATGCTTTATTCAGATTCTCACGTTTTTGTGTGTTAGATACCGTGGATTTGCGTAGTAACGGATAAAATGCAATGACACCGATAATTACGGTGATAACGCTGAGTAAAAGCCAGAAATTCATAGTTATTCCTTCTCGTTCAGGATTTGATTCAAACGTGCTTTATCCACATTTTTTGCAAATTTTTGCTCGGATCCGACCGCTTGTATACCTTTTCTTTTCCGTTTTCCGATAATCAAAAAGCCCAAGGCAATCAACAATAACGGCATTAGCCATAATAAAACCGTCGCTGGTGTGAGAGGCGGGTCATAAGTAACAAAATTGCCGTAACGTTCCACCATATATTCCACTACTTCGTCTTTGCTTTTCCCCTGTTTGAGTAATTCCAAGGTTTTATTGCGCATATCCGTTGAAATTGCGGCGTTTGAATCGGCAATATTATTGTTTTGACACTGCGGGCAACGCAATTCTTGAATCAAAGCGCGATAATCCGATTCCTGTTGCGCATTATCGAATTGATGGGTTTCGATGGCGGCGAAGCTGGTTGTCGAAAGCAATAACGTAAATGGAATTAAAAGTTTGTTCATATAGTTCATTGATATCGCCTTGTTATCGTTTGATGACATCGTCGTTTTACCGGAACAATGTCATTGTCTTGGGTTAACTACTTCAACTTCTCATAAATCGGTTTTAACACTTCATCCCACACTTTCTGATTAACATCGCCGGTGTGGCGGTAGTGAATGGTTCCTTTACCGTCGATGATAAACGTTTCCGGTGCGCCGTAAACGCCAAGATCTAAGCCGAGAGCGCCTTTCGGATCGTAAATCACGGCTTTGTACGGATCGCCGTAATCGGCAAGAAATTTCAAGGCTTTTTCACGTTCATCTTTATAATCGACACCAACAATTTCGATGCCTTGTTTGGCAAGAATCGTTAAATATTGATGTTCGGCATAGCAAGTCGGACACCATGTCGCCCATACATTGAGCAAACGTGGTGAGCCGGTTTTAACAATGGCAGCATCAAGAATCTGATTTTGGTCTAACAGCGATTCCAATTGAAAATCAGGAACGGTTTTACCGATCAAGGCGGATTCAAGCGCTTTCGGATCGTCACCGTTGGCATTTCGCTGTAATTGGTAGGTAAAAGCGACGATTAATGCTAAAAAAACGATTAACGGTATAAACAGTTTTTTATTCATCTTATTGCCCTATTTTGTTCGATAAACGGAAATGTCCGGTAATTTTGAATTGATGGAGGATATTTTCTTCTTGGGTGCCTTTGCCGATATTGTGGATGATGAGCGGTGTGCCGTCACCGGCTTTATTATCGGAGACAATACCGATATGCACTAAGCCTTTGCCTAAATCCCAAGTTATAATGTCGCCTGTTTGGTAGTCCCCGTTTTTAATCTCATAGCCTTGGCGTTTGAAATAAGTCGCGATATTTGGGACGCGGCGATGATCGATATTTTTATCGGTGGATTTTAGATTCCATTTATTCGGGTAACTTTTGAAATGCTGACGCATATCTTCATGAATCAGCTGCTGCAAATCAATTTTCTGTTCACGTAAAGCCCGCACGACCACATCGGTACAAACGCCTTTAGTCATCGGTACATCACCCATCGGGTAGTCGATTTTACTGTAGGTGGCATCGTAAAATTTTGTGACACCGATTTGCTTACGCGCATCCTTCACCAAGGCTTGCCCTGAAAAAGCCCACAGCGATGTGCTGGAAAAAAGTAAACAAGCAAACAGTATTCGTTTCATACAAGCGGTCTTTTTTAAACAACATTTTGCAAAAATGCGGACATCCGCATTGTTTATTTGATGATTTCAGCCAAACGTTCACCCATTCGCGTCGGTTCATGCGGCACCAAATAATCTTCTAATTTGACCGCCCCTTTCGGAAAGAGGTTCACGACTGTCGAACCTAAACGAAATGCCCCCATCTCTTCACCTTTTTTCAAGTGAACGGAGGTCTCGCCTTCGGCTAAATAATGATACACCACCACCTCTTTTGATCTCGGCGGATTCACAACACCCGCCCATACGGTACTCATACTGGCGGTAATGGTTGCGCCGACTAAAATTTGTACCATAGGACCGAATTCCGTATCAAATTCGCAGATGACACGTTCATTGCGGGCAAATAAATTCGGCACGTGTTCGGCTAGGAACGGATTGACAGAAAACAGCTCGCCCGGCACATAGATCATTTGGCGTAAAGTGGCATCACACGGCATATGTACACGGTGATAATCCCGCGGAGAAAGATAAGTGGTAATAAAATCTCCGTCTTTGAATTTTGCCGCTAATTCCAGATCGTTTGCCAGTAGCGTTTCTAAGGTGAAATGATGACCTTTGGCTTGCAGTAAACGGTTTTCTTCGATTTTTCCCAGTTCGCTGACACGCCCGTCAGCAGGCAAACAGAGCGCTTTCGGATCTTGATTAATCGGGCGGGCGTTCTCTTTTAACGGACGGATAAAAAATTCATTAAAAGTCGCATAATCCGAAGCTTGCGTTTTTTCTGCCTCAGCTAAATTGACTTGATATTTTTTAGCAAATAACTTGATGATGAAATGAGTTACCGCCCCCCATCTTTGCTCAGCTAACCAGCCCGCGGCTCGGGTTAAGCCGAATTGCGGCATTAAATATTGAAAAGCAATTTTTGCTCGTTGTCCGTAACTTGGACGCGGATAAGATTTTAGTTGCATTAGGTTACCTATTTACTTGATATTGCAAAGCAAAGCAGTATAGCAAATACGGTAAAGTTTACAATCTGAGATGATTTGGCTCCCGTTAAAGGGAGCCGCAAAGTTACTCCAATACAATACGATCGCGATTTTTATCCAGTGTAGCTTTGCCGATACCGGAAACTTCCGTGAGTTGTTCAACACTGATAAATTTGCCGTGTTTTTCTCGATATTCGATCAGCGCTTGCGCTTTTTTCGCTCCGATACCGACTAATTTGTCCTGAATTTCCGCAGCGGTTGCACTATTGATATTCACGACATTCGGATTCACTACGGCGGATTCAACCGTTTGAACCGTTGTGCTGTTTTGTACATCGGTTTGCGCAAAACCGGAGACGGAAAATATACCTAATAATAAGCTTATGCCATAAGTTGCCAGTTTTTTCATCGATTTCTCCTGTAATTTGTGATTAATTGCGTGCCTACCTTACTTAGCTAAAAATAGGTAGGCAATCGGTAAAAATCGGTTTTTCGACGCAGATCGACAAAATAGAAAAAAGTCAGGAAGGCAAGCTGGACAAGTTGTGATAAGCGGTGCATGGTAAAAATTTTTTGCAAAAAAACGTTTGAAAACGACCGCTTGCAGAAGATTTTGGGCAAAATAACGTGCCGAATAGGCAGAAATCCTTTAAAATAGCGACAATTTCCCTTTAAATCACGATCTTTGGAATTTTTAAATGAGCCAGAATAATTCGCGTAAAGAGCCGACTTTCGGTGATAACGCAAATACAGACAAGAACAGCCACTCAACCTCTGCGAATGCAGAGCAAGCAGCAAAAGAAAAACTTTCTTTTTCATTACATTCCAGTAAAGCACCAGGCTATACCTTTACGCCTGTAATGAAACGTCCGGCAGATTCTGCAACCACATTATCCTCCATGGAAGAGCAAGCTATGATCAATAAAAACGAATCTCAAACTACAGAAACGAAGAATACGGATGCCGTTAAACCGGCAAAATCAGCCGGATTTACTTTTGCTCCGGTTGCTGAAGACAGCCACGTGGTAAATAACAATATCGTGGAAGCGACTGCGGAGGTTGAACCTAAAGCGGAAGTGAAAGTCGAAACTAAAACGGAAACTCCGAAACCAGAAACGCAAACCGTTACAGAACAACCCGCTATGAAAACAAACGACATTGAACGAGTGATTCCGACTCAGCCTCAACCGGAACCTAAAGCCTCCGTTATTGATCGCGTTCCGCCGCAATATCGCCGTTTATTCATCGTCGGCGGGCTTGGCGTTGCGCTATTATTAGTCTTCTTTTTATTAAAACCAAGCACACCGGAAACCGTAGAAGAGTTACAACAGCAAGGTACCAGTTTACCGATTGAATTCCGCCCGGTAGATGAAGCGGAAGCGAAACGTGCCGAAGAAGAAGCGAAAGCTTTACAGGAAAAAGCGCAGCAAGAAGCGCAATTATTACAGGCTCAGCAACAAGCTGCACAACAGCAAGCTGCCCAGCAGCAACAAGCGGTTCAACAGCAAGTGGCTCAACAACAAGTGGCTCAGCAGCAAGCCGACCAACTTGCTCAAACGGCTCAAAACCAAGTGGAACAAGTTGTGCAAACGGCACAAACCGTAACGATCACACCGACAACACAAACGGGGGCGGAAGTGGTGGCGGTTGCTGTAAAACAACCTGAAGTGAGACCGAATACCGGCAATAACAGCGTGATTTATCAGCCGGAAACCGAGAAAAAAGCGGAAAAAGCAAAACCTGCGCTACAACCGAAAGCAGAAACCAAAACCATACAAGCTCAACCTAAACCGAAAGCCGAGCCGACCAGAACAACGTCGGCTGCGGGAGCGGTTTCGAGCAAAACAATGACGGTGCCGAAAGGTGTTTCACTCATGCAAGTCTTTCGTGATAACGGCTTAAATATTGCAGACGTAAACGCAATGAACAAAGTAAATAGCATGATAAGCCGATTAAAAGAGGGCGAAAAAGTCACGGTTCGCCTTGATAAAAATAACCGAGTAACGGAAATGACCATTGGATCCGGCGGTCGATTTATCCGCCAGACAGACGGTAGTTACGTATTTAAATAATAAAATGATTGAAGGGCAATGTGGTAACACGTTGCTCTTTCTATTTTTTAAAATGGAGAGGATGTCATGATTTATTTTCGCTATTGCAAAAAAATCGTGTTTTTTACTTTAACGGGGCTATTTTTAAGTGGTTGTATTGCGCCTGTCGAACAAGTGCAGATGGCGGTAACCACTCCAACCGCAGAAATAGAAAATCGAACTACAGCTAAAAAAGTGGTGACGATCAATTACTTATGTGCAAACCAAAAAGTCGTGAGAGTTCAAGTTCCGACATCTCCGAAAGATAAAACGATCACCGTTATTTTTAACCAAACTTCTCATAAACTCTCTTCTGCCGTCACTAAACGAGGCAAAAAATATAGCAATATCCGCTGGATTTGGCTTGAGGCGAACGGTAAAGGCACGCTACACGATAATCGTAATAATATTTTGGCGGAAAATTGCTTAAAAACGGGATAGGAAGATTTTATGAATATTTTGGTTATCTCACCTTCTTGGGTTGGCGATATGATGATGTCGCATTCACTTTATCAACAACTGAAACAAAATTATCCGAATTGTGAAATTGACGTGATGGCACCCGATTGGTGCCGTCCGTTGCTTTCTCGTATGCCCGAGGTGCGTAAAGCGATTTCCATGCCAATCGGACATGGCTCATTTGCCTTATGCAAGCGGTACGATTTGGGCAAAAATTTGCAAAATCAATACCAAATGGCAATTGTATTACCGAATTCGTTAAAATCGGCGTTTATTCCGTTTTTTGCCCGCATTCCCAAGCGCCGTGGCTGGAAAGGTGAAATGCGCTACGGTTTATTGAATGATTTGCGTAGCAACAAAAATGATTATCCGATGATGGTACAGCGTTATGTTGCCTTGGCATTCGATAAGGCGGCGATTCCGACGGCTGACCAACTGCCGATTGCTTATCCTTATCTGCAAGTGAATCCAGTCACCGTTGCTCAAAGTAAAGCACATTTTGCCAAGCAGTTTGATTATGCGGAAAACCGAGAGGCGATAGGCTTTTGTCCCGGTGCTGAATTCGGGCCGGCAAAACGTTATCCGCATTATCACTATGCAACCTTGGCGCAAAAGTTGATCGAGCAAGGTTATGCGATCCGTTTATTCGGATCGCAAAAAGATGTTGAGGCGGGTGAAAAGATCCGTGTGGCTTTGCCGGAAACATTGCAACGTTATTGCATAAATCTTGCCGGGCAAACGAACTTAAATCAAGCGGTGGATCTGATTTCAGACTGTAAAGCGATAGTGAGTAATGACTCCGGTTTAATGCATATCGCAGCCGCACTCAATCGCCCGTTAGTTGCGCTTTATGGGCCGACCAGCCCACAATATACTCCGCCGTTGTCAAAAAATGCGGTAATTATTCGCTTAATCGAAGGCGGTTTGATAAAAATTCGCAAAGGGGAAGGTATCGATGGTTACCACCAAAGTTTAATCGATATTCAACCGGAAATGGTATTAGAAAAGTTATCCGCTTTGTTGGCGACGAGTTAAAAAATGGAAGTACGCTACCTGTATAGTGAAAAAAAGACTTTTGAATTTGCCAAGTGGGTTGGTAAATCCGTTTATAAAGGAAACCAATACTTAAAAATCAGATCTTGTCTGGACTTGCTGATCTATTGGTGTTTCTATGTTTTTGTTTTTTTTCTGTTTTTTCAATTTCGTGAGCATCAAGATTATTTTGAATACTATTATGAAAATACCATGTGGCAATGGCTAAGTTGGGGCTTCCTGATTTCCGGTTTAATTGTGATTGGATATTCCGTATTTATTCGCATCCATCTCACGGAGAAAGCGCGTTTTTCTGTTATGTCGGCAAGAGACGAAGGTCATCAGATTTACCTACGTTTGGATGAAGATGGGCTTTATCAACAAACGGATTACTGCCATAGCACAACTTACTATCCTTACATTGACCGTGTGTTACATATTAAACAGCATTTGATTATTGTGCTGAATAAAGCGTATTTTTATGCCATTCCTTATAGCGCTTTTACTGATAATGCCGAACTTTTAGCGTTTGAACGGGCGCTTAAACAGAAAATGGGGCGGTCATGAAAATCTGTTTGGTGAAAACTTCTTCCATGGGAGATGTGATCCACGCCTTGCCCGCCTTAACTGATGCTCAAAGCGCGATTCCCGATTTACAAGTCGATTGGGTGGTGGAACAAGCGTTTGCCGAAATTCCCAAATGGCATAGTGCAGTAAATCAAGTTATTCCCGTTTCTATTCGTCATTGGCGTAAAAATCTGTTTAAAGCAACAACTTGGCAAGAGTGGCGAGCCTATAAACAGCAAATTCAAGCGACAGAATATGATGCGGTAATTGATGCTCAAGGCTTATTGAAAAGCGCACTTCTCGCTACCCGTTTAGCACACGGTACGAAATACGGTTATGATAGAAACAGCGCACGCGAAGGGTTAAGTGCTTGTTTTTACGACAAAAATTATGAGATTCCGTATCAACAGCACGCCGTTGAACGAATCCGAAAATTGTTTGCCCTCGCACTTGGCTACCCTCTGCCCGAACACATCGGTGATTACGGTTTGGCTTCAACATTTGCAAAATTTTCGCCCAAAACGACCGCTTGTTCACCCTATATCGTTGCGATTCACGCAACAACCCGTGACAGCAAGCATTGGCGGGAATCCTATTGGGTAGAATTATTTAAACGGTTGACTGCGCAAGGTATTGCGGTCGATTTGCCTTGGGGAAATCATGCGGAATGTGAACGAGCCGAACGTTTGGCACAAGTTTCACCGCGGGTTTCCGTGTTGCCGAAATCTACTTTAAGCGAATTGGCGCAGCACATTGCTGGCGCTCAAGCCGTGGTATCTGTGGATACCGGTTTAAGTCATTTAACCGCCGCATTGGATAAACCGAATATTATTTTATACGGTGCGACTGATCCGAAATTAATTGGTGCTTATGGTAAAAATCAGATCTACTTATCCGCAGACGGAATGGATAACATTCTACCGCAGCAAGTGTGGGACAGACTTCAAGATTGCTTGGCATAGCAACAAGCGGTCGGTTTCAACGGATTTTTTGCAAAAATTGCCGTGGATAATCAAATACCCACGGCATTGATTTATTTGAATTTCTCGGCGTATTCCGCACTGTTAACCCAAGTATGATCCGCTTCCCAACTAAACCTCCATTGACGTACCGGACCTGCCATGACATTTAAGTAATAGTTGTTATAGCCTGCAATAGTTGCCACAGGGTGATAACCTTTCGGTACTTTGACCACATCTTTATCATAAACCGCCATGCACTCGTCTAAGCTACGATCGTCGGTATATACACGTTGTAAAGCAAAGCCTTGCGCCGGCTCAAAACGATGATAGTAGGTTTCTTCCAAATAGGTTTCATTCGGTGAATTTTTTTGGTCGTGTTTATGGCTTGGGTAAGAACTGGTGTTTCCTTCGTCGGTAAATACCTCAACCACCAATAAACGCTCTGCCGGTTCGGTTTCCGGCAAAATATTATGTACTAAACGTCGGTTGTTACCGACACCGCGTTTTTCTACACCAATCTCTTCGGGTGTAATGACTCTTACCGGCAATTTACCGTCGATAGCAGGTGCAGAACAGACGGCAAGTTCCAAATCACTCGTTGCTTCGATGTTCACTTGTTTATGCGGCGGTACATAGAGTGCATAAGGCGGAATTCGTTCAAAGGGAGTTTGACGGTTGCCTAATTGCTCGAATAATTGCCCGTCTACAACGGCATTTCCTTTTCCGGCGACAAAAACGAAACAAAGCTCGTTTTGTTCACTGTTTAAGGCAAGTCGTTCACCTTGTTTTAACAGATATGCCTGAAAACCAACATATTCCCATTGTGCGTTTTCCGGCGTGATGTGCTGAATTTGTCCGTTAGCTTGTTGCTGTTTTTTAGAAAGTAAGTCACTCATAGACACCTCTTTGATTGGATACGGTTAAACCGTTTCACTATAGCCCATTCGGATCTATTTTCCCACAAGCAAACTGCAAACATTTTAATCAGATCACAAAAATGAAAAAAATATTTCATTTTTTGTTAATTTGGTTGATTTTTTTTCTTTTTGGCGGTAGTTTTATGTGAGAAAACATGTTATTCCCTCGAGTTAAGGAGATCTTACAATGAGCCAATTTATTCCGAATTTTATTAACGGCGTTCAAATTGAAAGCCAAAGCCAGCGCAGTGCTTCCGTATTTAATCCGGCAACCGGTGAAGAAACCAAGAAAGTGAAACTCAGTACTGCGTCCGAAGTAGATCAAGCGATCAGCGCAGCAGATCGAGCGTTTGCGCAATGGTCAAAACAATCACCTTTACGTAGAGCAAGAATTTTATTTAAATTCAAAGAGTTACTTGAAAAAAACTTCGACGAACTGGCACGTATTATTTCCAGTGAACACGGTAAGATTTATTCGGATGCGATTGGGGAATTAACTCGTGGGTTAGAAGTTGTTGAATTTGCAACAGGTATTCCGCATTTGCAAAAAGGTGAATTTTCGGCAAATGCCGGTGGCGGTATTGATATCCATTCTATCCAGCAGCCGTTAGGTGTGGTAGCCGGTATTACTCCGTTTAACTTTCCGGCTATGGTGCCGATGTGGATGTTTCCGGTGGCATTGGCGTGCGGGAACACCTTTGTATTAAAACCATCGGAAAAAGACCCGTCGGTTTCTATTCGTTTAGCGGAGTTATTAAAAGAAGCGGGCTTGCCGGACGGTGTATTTAATGTCGTGCAAGGGGATAAAGAAGCCGTTGATATTTTATTAACGGATCCGCGCATTCAAGCGGTAAGTTTTGTCGGTTCAACACCGATTGCGCAATATATTTACGAAAAAGGCTCTGCCAACGGTAAGCGCGTTCAAGCTTTAGGCGGTGCCAAAAACCACGCATTAATTATGCCGGATGCGGATGTGGCGAGTACGGCAAATACGTTGTTAGGCGCAGCATTCGGTGCTGCGGGCGAACGTTGTATGGCGCTTTCCGTGGCGGTCGTTGTCGGTGATGAAATGGCGGATAAATTGGTTGCAGAATTAGCGCCGAAAGTGAAAACCCTTAAAATCGGTCCGGGAATCTTACCGGAAGGTCAACAGGAAAACGATATGGGACCGGTAATTTCGAAAGAACATCGAGCTAAAATTATCAGTTATATCGATCAAGGTGTGGCGCAAGGCGCAACACTTTGCGTTGATGGCCGTGATTTCAAAGTTGCCGGGCATGAAAACGGTTATTTCGTCGGTGGAACCTTATTTGACCACGTGTCAACGGATATGACGATTTACCGCGAAGAGATTTTCGGTCCTGTGCTTTGTGTGGTTCGCGCGAAGGATTATGAGCATGGAATGCAGATTATCAATGGCCATATTTATGGTAACGGCAGTGCGATTTTTACCAGTGACGGTGATGCGGCACGTCAGTTTACTCAAGATGTCCAAGCCGGAATGGTTGGAGTAAATATTCCGATTCCGGTACCAATGGCATTCCATTGTTTTGGAGGATGGAAGGCTTCAATTTTCGGTCCGTTAAATGTTTATGGTACGGATGGCGTACGTTTTTATACCCGCATGAAAACAATCACAACCCGTTGGCCGAATAGTAAGGTAAGAACGCAGGCAGCCTTTAGTATGCCTACGTTATAAGAATTATTCAGTTAGATACAAGCGGTCTTTTTGTGCTAATTTTTTGCAAAAAGACCGCTTTTTATTTGGTGATTGCGACTCCATTTTTGACTTATTTTTCCAGATAAATTGTGATCTGTGTAACAAATTTTAAACAAAGTGATAGACGAAAAAAATGACAGTGATATTCTTATTTCGGTAAGTTTATTTCATATTTACAGTAATTGAAATAAAAAGATCCATTCTTCTCGGTATGAAGATTGCATTAACGACAACACCAACCACTCACAAAGAGGACAACGTTATGAAAATGCGTCTAAAATTTGCACTTAGTGCATTAACGCTTGGTTTAGCAGTAAATAGTTTCGCAAAAGATGAACTTGTTGTATTTAGTTTACCGAATCTCTCCAGCCCGTTTGAAGTTCAGTTACAAAAAGTAGCGCTTGAGACAGGAAAAAAATTAGAAGTGAAATTGCAAGTGTTGGATGGTCAAAGCTCATCAACCAAACAAGCGTCAGACTTAGAAAATGCAGTAACCCGCGGTGCAAAAGGTATCATTATCTCTCCAAACGACGTTAATGCGATTTCCGCAGCGGTTGAAGATATTCTGAAAGAAAATATCCCTGCCGCCACTTTAGACCGTAAAGTAGAAAGCAGTAAACCGGTTCCTCATTTCGGTGCAAATAACTACACCGGTGGTCAAGAAGTCGCCAAAGCGGTGAAAGCGAAATATCCTAACGGTGCCAAAATTATTCTTTTGACCGGTCAACCGGGTTCAACTTCCAATATCGAGCGTACCAAAGGTATTCGTGATGAACTAAGTGCCGGCGGCGATAAATACAAAATCGTGATCGATCAAACCGGTAACTGGTTACGTTCGGAAGGTTTACGTATTATCGAAAGCGTATTACCAACCTTAAAAGAGAAGGTTGAAGTCATTATATCCGCTAACGATGATATGGCATTAGGTGCGATTGAAGCATTAAGAAGCCAAGGCTATAAAGCGGGTGATATTACCGTCACTGGTTTTGATGCAACGCCTGAAGCGCTTGCTCGTGTGAAAGACGGTTGGTTATTCCTGACGGCTGACCAACGCCCGGGTTATGCGGTAACTACAGCGTTGGAACAAATTGTCGGTAATATTCGCGATAATAAAGCAGTGACCGGCGCGGATTATCCGCCGAAAGTCATTACTCAAGGTAATATTCAAGAAGCGGAACGTTTCTCAGAAATCAGCGAATAATCCGTTTGCCTGTAGCCTTATCCGATTCGGTGGGGCTACAGCGTCAAGCAAGCTGAACGGCATTATTTGAGGGGATTTGCAAAATTTCGGGCAAAACTGACCGCTTGTAGCCCCCTATTTTATCTCTTTGTCATTACTCTCGGTATTTTCTTGGCGAGAATGACACTTTAATTCTAAGTAAAAGGCTCTTATTCCTCATTCTCAGGAGGTTTCTATGTCCGCTCCTTTACTCGTTGTAAAAGATCTCACAAAAAGTTTCTCCGGTGTGTTGGCACTTAACGGTGTGAAATTAACGATTCAACCGGGCGAAGTTCACGCTTTATTAGGTGAGAACGGAGCTGGTAAATCGACCTTGCTCAAAGCGCTTTCCGGTGCGCAGCCGCAAACCAGCGGTGAAATCTTTTTCAACGGAGAACAACTCGATATTCATGATTCCCCGTTTGATCGACAATTAAAGGGAATTGTGACGATTTATCAAGAATTCAATCTTTTACCGAATATGACGGTAGCCGAAAACTTTTTTCTCGGCAGAGAACCGCGTAAAGGTTTGTTCGTTAATGAAAAAGCTGTCAGTGAAGAAGCACAAATCGTATTGGATAATCTTGGGCTAAACATCAGCCCTGATACCCAAGTCGCCCGTTTAAGCGTCGCACAACAACAGATGGTTGAGATTGCCCGTGCAATGACTTTAAATGCCAAATTAATCATCATGGACGAACCTTCCGCAGCATTAAGTGATAAAGAAGTGGAAACATTGCACGGTATTGTGCGCGATCTTAAAAAACGCGGTGTGAGCGTGATTTACGTTACCCACCGTTTAAACGAAGTGTTCGCCTTATGTGATCGCTTCACCGTATTCCAGGACGGCCGTTATTCCGGTGAAGGAGAAGTTGCAGACACAACCGTGGATGACATTATCAAAATGATGGTTGGACGAGAAGTTGCATTTACCCGCCGTCCACCGGAAGAAACCCATCACACTCACAAACCTGTGGTTCTCTCGATTAAAAATCTTCAGCGTGAAAAACCGGCACTTGATCCGCACGGTATCGCTTTGCACGGTGTTTCTTTCAATATCCACGAAGGTGAAGTGTTAGGTATTGCCGGGCTTGTCGGTGCGGGGCGTACCGAAATTGCCCGCTGTCTGTTCGGTGTTGAGAAATATACTGCGGATGAAATTTTGCTCAACGGGAAGCCTTACCACGCCGAATCACCGCTGGATGCGATTGAAAAAGGGATTGCGTTGGTGCCGGAAGATCGTAAAAAAGAAGGGTTGGTTTTAGGTTTGCCAATTCGTACCAATATGACCTTACCAATGTTGAAAAGTCTGTTGAAATTTAACTTGTTTGTGGATGATAACCGTGAAAACAAGTTGATCGAAACTTATCGTCAGGCTTTGCGTATCAAAATGGCAAGCAGTGAATTGGAAGCACGCAAATTATCGGGCGGTAATCAACAGAAAGTGATTCTTGCTCGTTGTATGGCATTAAATCCGAAGGTGCTAATCGTTGATGAACCGACGCGTGGTATTGATGTCGGTGCAAAATCTGAAGTTCACCAAGTGTTATTCGATATGGCAAAAAAAGGCGTTGCAGTATTGGTCATTTCTTCCGATTTGCCGGAGATTATGGCGATTTCTGACCGTATTATTACCTTATCGGAAGGCAGAGTAACCGGTGAGATTCACGGTGATGATGCTACCGAAGAAAAATTGATGTCGATGATGGCCATTGGCGTACAAAGAAATAATTAAAGAGAGGTTTATATGTCTGCTCAATTCTTAAAAAATCTAGGTATTGTTGACGATAAAGGCAAAATTGATTTTGTGGCGTTCTTTGAACGTTTTGGGGTTTTGATCTTCTTGATTTTATTGATTATTTTCTTCCAATCACAAAACAGTGCTTTCCTTTCACAACGTAATATTTATAACGTACTGACCGAAGTATCGATTTTCGGCATTATGGCGGTGGGGATGACCTTCGTTATTTTAACCGCAGGTATTGACCTCTCCGTCGGTTCTATTCTTGCGGTAACTGCAATGTTCGCCGCTTATATTATTAAAGGCGATAATACCGTCACCGTCGAGCCGGGAGCTTGGGGCGGAATGAGTTGGCTTATCGGTTTGACTATCTGCCTCGTGTTGGGAACTTTTATCGGCTGGTTGCACGGCTTAGGAGTGACCAAACTTAAATTACCTCCGTTTATCGTAACCCTTGGCGGCATGACAATTTGGCGTGGTGTAACGTTAGTGATTAATAACGGTTCACCGATAGCCGGTTTTGATGCGGGTTATCGTTGGTGGGGACGTGGTGATATTCTGGGTGTCCCTGTGCCGGTGGTGATTTTCGCGATAGTTGCAATTGCTGGTTATATCGCATTACATAAAACCCGTTGGGGACGTTATGTTTATGCTGTCGGTGGCAACCCGGAAGCCGCCCGACTTGCCGGGGTAAATATCAATCGTACTTTAGTGAGCGTATATGTTGTGATTGGTGCTTTAGCCGGTTTGGCAGGCTTTATTCTCAGTGCACGTTTAGGTAGTGCGGAATCTGTTGCCGGTGTGGCATTTGAATTACGTGTTATCGCCTCAGTCGTTATCGGCGGAACCTCCTTAATGGGTGGTTATGGACGCATTACCGGTACGATTTTCGGTTCCATTATTATGGGGGTATTAATTAACGGCTTGGTGTTGATGGACGTTTCTGCTTACTATCAACAAATCATTATGGGTTTGATTATTATCCTTGCGGTTACTTTTGATACTTATGCGAAGAGCCGTCGTGGCGCGCTCTAGCTGATACAAGCGGTAAGTTTTCTGTGAAAATTTACCGATTTTATTGATATATAACTCATCACCTCATAAATTCGAGGAGAACTATTATGAAAACTATCCGAATCGGGCTGGTCGGCACGGGATATATCGGTCGTTGCCACGCCATTGCTTATGCTCAAACTCCGACCTTATTTCCGTTGAAAGGGAAGATCGAACTAAAGTACTTAGCTGAAATCAACCAGCAGCTTGCCGAACAAAAAGCCAAAGAATTTGGTTTTGCCGAGGCTACCGGCGATTGGCGACAATTGGTTGCTCACCCAGAGATTGATGTGGTGGATATTTGCACGCCAAATTTCTTACATAAAGAGATTGCGTTAGCTGCTATTGCTCATGGTAAGCACGTTTATTCGGAAAAACCGTTGGCCTTAACAGCAAAAGATGCCAAAGAGATGGTTGAAGCGGCACAAAAAGCCGGTGTGCAAACGTTGGTCGGCTTTAACTATATTAAAAACCCGACGACGCAATTGGCTCGAGAGATTATCCGTAACGGTGAAATCGGTGACGTGGTACATTTTTACGGTACGCATAATGAAGATTATCTTGCGAATCCGAATACCCCGATCGATTGGCATTGCTATAAAGTCACCGCAGGTTTAGGTACATTAGGGGATCTCGCCGCTCACATTGTGAATATGGCGCACTATTTGGTCGGCGAGCAGATTGTGAAAGTATGCGGTGATATACAGACGGTCATTAGCGAACGCCCGAATCCCCAAAAATTGACCGAAAAAATTGCGGTAGAAAATGAAGATCAAGCCAGTGCTTTGGTACGTTTTGCTAATGGTGTGATGGGCACGATTGAAAGCTCTCGTATTGCTTGCGGGCGAAAAATGGGATTAACTTATACGGTTACCGGCACCAAAGGGACGTTAGTTTATACCCAAGAAAGAATGGCGGAACTAAAGCTCTATTTGCATAGTGAGGACGCAAATCGCCAAGGCTTTAAGACCATCTTAGTCGGTCCGGAGCATCCGGATTATCGCGCATTTTGTGCCAGTGCCGGACACGGTATCGGTTTTAACGATCAAAAAAGCGTTGAAATTCGGGATTTGATTGATGGTATTGCTAGCGGTGAAAGAATTTATCCTGATTTTGAAGAGGGATATCGGGTATCACGAGTGCTTGAAGCGATAGCTCTTTCTGCAGAGCAACAACGATGGGTGGATGTGAATGAGATATAATAAAAAGCGATTTCAGTTAAACTGAAATCGCTTTTTTTTATCGATATGATTGCAAATGATTATTTGAAAATACTTATGATTGAATGGTGAACCGCCTCTAAACTTGTTTGAGATTGAGTTGGTTTTTGAGAACCTATTTCATGAGTATTTGGAGTGTTGTTTTGGAGTGGCTGAGACGGTTGTCCACAAGCATCCGTTTCACAAGATAATGCGTCACCGTCACTGTTTGTGCAAGCGGTTAATATTGTAATTAAACCGATAGTACAAAGTAATGTTTTCATAAAGCCTCCTATAAGATAACCATGTTTATTTCTACTTTTTTGATAGAGATAAGTGGATTTTAAATAGCCGCTTGACCTTTCTCTCACTCGTCTTGATAATTCTATATATTTTAAAATTAAATAACCATGATTGTGAGAATATTCTTATGAATAAATCCATTTGTATCATCACCGGTAGTACTTTAGGCGGTGCTGAGTATGTGGCGGATAACCTAAATGATGTGCTTAGCCAACAGCAATTTGACGTTACGGTCTTTAATCACGCCACTCTTGCGGATATACAAGATCAAACACGATTACTTGTGATCACTTCCACCCACGGTGCCGGTGAATTGCCGGATAATATCAAACCGTTATTTGAAGAAATTGATAAAACGAAACCGGATTTCAATGCAATGAAATTTGGCGTTATCGGTTTAGGTAGCAGCGATTATGATACGTTTTGTCACGCAGTAAATCTTGTTGAACAGAGTTTAACGACTTGTGGCGCAACGCAGGTTTGTGAGTCATTGCGCATTGATGTCACGCAAAATTTTGATCACGATGGTTCTGCAGAAGAGTGGTTACCTAACTTTATCAATAATTTATAAGGCTTCGTAATGAAAATTGGTTTGGTGTTAGAAGGCGGTGCAATGCGCGGCATGTTTACTGCTGGTGTGCTTGATGTTTTTTTAGATGAGAATATTCCGATTGATGGCATTGTTTCTGTGTCGGCGGGCGCTTTATTTGGGGTAAATTTGCTTTCCAAACAGAAAGGGCGAGCCTTGCGTTATAACAAAGCGTTAATGAATGACGGGCGTTATATCGGTTTTAAAAGCCTGATTACGACCGGTAATATCGTCAATAAAGAGTTTGCTTTTTATGAAGTACCGTTTAAATATGATATTTTCGATAACGAAACTTTTAAACGATCGCCGATTGCTTTTTATGTAACAGCCACCAATATCGAAAGCGGCAAGCCGGAATATTTTAAAATTAGTGACCCGTTTCAACAGATGGAAATATTGCGGGCTACCTCTGCAATGCCCTATGTATCCAAACCGGTAGAAATTGACGGCAAAAAATATCTCGACGGGGGTATTTCCGACAGTATCCCGTTAGATCAATGTAAAGCTTTCGGCTACGATAAAATCATTGTCGTGTTGACCCGCCCGTTCGATTATCGTAAAACAAAACCTAACCCGCTTATCAGCAAATTGTTTTATCATCAGTATCCTCATTTGGCAGCAACCCTTAACAACCGCTATGCCGAATATAACCAACGCTTGGAGCAGCTAATAAGACTCAGTGAGCTGGGTGAAATTTTCGTCATTCGTCCGTCTAAAGATTTGGCGGTGAAGCGGATTGAAAAAGATGTGAATAAGCTACAGGAAATGTACGATTTAGGGGTGGAAGATGCCAATAGCGCGTTGGAAAATTTGAAAGCTTACTTAGCGAAATAACGTTCAACATGATCTGCCCCCCAAAAGTTGGACAGGTTATTCACGTAAATATTGAGCTCGGTATTGTGCCGGGCTCAATCCTTTTAAGTCGGGTTTAATTCGTTTTTGGTTGTAATACACCAAATATTCTTCAATTTCTGCCTGTA